>NZ_JBEPCJ010000062.1:0-67651 GCF_040299565.1 Spirillospora sp. NPDC000708 | reverse complement strand
AGGAGCGCGGTTGAGGGCCGCCGGGGGGCGCCCCCCCGGGGGGGGCGGGGGCCCCGCGCCGCCCCGGGGGCCCCCGGGCCGCGGGCGGCCCCCCCCCGGGCGGGGGGGGCGGCGGTTACCGCCCGCCTCCCCCCCCCGGGGCCCCCGGCCCGGGGGCCGCCGGCTCCCCGCGGGGCCCCCGGTCGCCGTCCACGGCCGCGCGCGCGTTGTCAGGAGCCTGACAAGCGCCCGCCGGAACACCTGGGTTGAGTCGCAAGAGCCGCGCGGCCCGCCGTCCGTACGGTCGAAGCCCCACTGGAGCACGCGTCGGACCGGGAGCGGCAGATGAGCGGACGATCGGAGTTCGGGCGGCGCACCGCGTCGGCCGCGCGGGCGGGCGGGATGTTCGTCCGCAGCGGGCTGTGGCGCCCCGGGCCGCCGCTCCGGGTCGCCCGGCAGCTCGGCGCGCTGCGCCGCTGGGGCACCCTGCTCGGCGGGACGGTCGCGTCCGCCGCCGCCCGCGACCCGGACGCCGTCGCGATCGCCGACGACCACGGCGAGCTGACGTACGGGCAGGTCGACGCCCGCACCGACCGGCTCGCCGCCGCGCTGCGCCGGCTCGGCGGGACGCCCCGCGTCGCGGTGCTGTGCCGCAACCACCGCGGCATGGTCGAGACGCTCGCCGCCTGCGGGAAGGCCGGCGCGGACCTCGTCATGCTGAACACCGGGATGGGCACCGACCAGCTCGTCGCGGTCGTCCGGCAGCAGGAGGCCGACGTGGTGATCGCGGACGAGGAGTTCGGCGCGTTCCTGAGCGCGCTGCCGAAGACGGTCCGGGCCGTCACCGCCGGGTCGCCGGACGCGGAGCTGGAGACGCTCATCGCGACGGCGCCCGCCGGGCCGGTGGAGCCGCCGGGCCGCACCGGCCGGACGATCGTGCTCAGCTCCGGCACGACGGGCCGCCCGAAGGGCGCCGACCGCAAGTCCCGGCCCGGCCTGCAGCCGCTCGCGTCGATCCTGTCCCGCATCCCGTACCGGGTGCACGAGCGGATGCTCATCGAGGCGCCGCTCTTCCACACCTGGGGATACGCGATGCTCCAGGTCGCGGTGTCGCTGCGCGCCACGATCGTGCTGCGCGCCCGGTTCGACCCGGAGGTGACGCTGCGGTCGGTGGAGGCGACCGGCGCGACGGCGCTCGTCGCCGTCCCCGTCATGCTCCAGCGGATCATGGACCTGCCGGCCGCCGTCCGCGCGAAGCACGACACGTCGGCGCTGCGGATCGCGGCGGTCAGCGGCTCGGCGCTGCCCGCGACGCTCGCGACCGCGTTCATGGACGCGTTCGGCGACGTCCTCTACAACCTGTACGGGTCGACGGAGGCGTCCTGGGTCACCATCGCCACCCCCGCCGACCTGCGCGCCCACCCGGACACCGCGGGCACCCCGCCGCCCGGCACCCGCGTCGCGGTCCTCGACGACGACGGCCGCCCCGTCCCGCCCGGCACCACCGGGCGCATCTTCGCCGCGAACGAGCTGCTGTTCGACGGCTACACCGGCGGCGGCTCCAAGGAGATGCGGGACGGCCTGATGAGCCTCGGCGACCTCGGCCACCTCGACGCCGACGGGCGCCTGTTCGTGCACGGCCGCGACGACGACATGATCGTGTCCGGCGGCGAGAACGTGTTCCCCGCCGCGATCGAGGCGGCCGTCGCGGAGCTGCCGCAGGTCCGCGAGGTCGCGGTGACCGGAGTGCCGGACGAGGAGTTCGGGCAGCGCGCCGCCGCGTTCGTCGTGCTCCACGACGGCGCGACGCTCGACGCCGACGCCGTCCGCGCGCAGGTCCGCGACCGCCTCGCCCGCTTCGCCGTGCCCCGCGACGTGCACTTCCTGGACGCCCTGCCCCGCAACGCCACCGGCAAGGTCGTCCGCCGAGCCCTCCGGCGGTGATCGCGTCGCCGCCGGCGTCAGGCCCCGGCGGGCCTTCCCGCGGCGGGCGGAGCGGCGATCGCCGCGTCGCTCCGGCTCGCCTCTAGGGCTCGCCGCGCGATCAGGCCCTCGCTTCGCTCGAACCCGTCTTCGCGGCCGACGGCACGGGCTCGTTCTCCTGGGAGATCTCGAACCAGAGGCGGGTGCGGCGGGGGGTCTGGTCGAGGCCCCACTCGTCGGCGAGGGCGTCGATGACGGTGAGGCCGCGGCCGTGGTCGATGCGGCGGCGGCCGTGCAGGTCGTCCTGGACGGGGCCCTCGTCGGACACCTCGACGCGCACCCGCCGCCCGTCGGTCTCGACGGCGACCGTGATGGAGCCGCTGCCGTGCAGGACGGCGTTGGCGATCGCCTCGGCGGCCATCAGCTCGACGTCGTCGAGCAGCTCGTCCCGCGCGACGACCTTCGCGGCCAGCTCGCGCACGGTCCGCCGCGCGCGCCGGCCCTCCGCCGGGTCGCCGACGAAGCCGAACGGTTCGCCGAGCCGTTCCATCGCAGTCACCGCATCACCACATCGAGTCGGAAGCGCACTGCAATCATTCACCTGCGGTGCGTGATCGGGCAATGCGCCGGACGAGTCGATCCGCGCCTTTCCGGGACGCGCCCGCCGGACCGGGGCGCCGCGCCCCGCGTCGGGGACGCGCGTACCCCCGGCCGGGACCGGTCCAAAGCCCGGTCATCGACCCCTTCGCGGGAGCCTACGGTATGGATCACCGTGCCATCGCCGCCTTGCGAAAATGGCGAACCGCCTCGCCCGCACGGCATATCGCGCCCGCACGATCGGGCGCCGGGCCGGTCGTTCGAACGTACGGCGCGGTACCACTCACCCGGACGCACAAAAACGGCGGATTCTCCGTGCCCGGGGTCCAATCGCCGGACGCCCTCGCCATGTCACCATCCGTTTCGTCAGCGTTTGTTGCCCGGCGGGCGGCCGTACAGGGGGTGCCGCCGCCGGGGGCCGCCTCTGGCTCCGGACCGGGGCCCACCCCCGGAGGTGCACCCGTGAACAGCAGTGAGATCGTGTGGGCCGCCGTCCTCGCCTGCACCGCGCAGACCGTCTACTTCATCGCCTTCGTCCTGTTCAAGACGGCCGTCGGGCGGATCGGCCCGCTCGGCGGCCGGCGGCCGCTGCACGGCGCGGCGCTGCTGCTGCGCAGCCCCCGCTGGGTCGCCGGGGTCGCGGTCGTCCTCGCGGGCTTCGCGCTGTTCGCGGGCGGGCTGATCAGCCTGCCGGTGGTCGCGGCGCTGCCCGCGTACGGGATGAGCCTCGCGCTGCTCCTCGTCGTCGGGATGAGCGGGTTCGGCGAGCGGCCCACGTCCCGGGAGTGGCTGGCCGTCGCCATCGTCGTCGCCGCGATGGTCACCGCGGCGCTGTCGGTGCTGCCCGCGCGGGGCGAGACGCTCGCCGGCGCCCTGCACCGGCCGGACGGCGCCGCGGCGGCCCAGGCGCTGCCGCTGTGGAAGGCGGGGCTGGTCGTCGTCCCGTCGCTGGGGCTGCCGCTGTGGATGTTCTTCGTCCGGGACCGGCTCGTCGCCGGGCGGCACGCGCGCCCGATCACCGGCATCGCCTACGGGCTCGGCGCGGGCACCCTGCTCGGCGCGACGGAGGTGTTCGGCCAGGGCATGGCGATGATGCTGGCCGGGCACCGCGGCGCGGCGGTGCTGTCCACCCCGCACCCGTACCTGTTCGTCGTGGCGGGCGCGCTCGGGCTCGGCCTGCTGTCCATCGGCCTGCAGCGCTGCCGCCTCACCATCATCGTCACCGTGGTGACCGTGACCGCGAAGACGCACCTGCTGCTGTCGGCCACCCTGCTGTACGGCGAGCCGTGGCCGCACGCGCCCGCGCTGTTCCTGCTGCGGCTCGCGGGCGTCCTGCTGGCCGTCCTGGCGCTGCTGGCCTTCCCCCGGCATGAGCAACCCACCGCGCCCGACGGCGAGCGCCGCCCCACGCCGCGCCCGGTCCGCCGTGCGGAGCCCGAGCGTCCCGCCGTCGCGCGCCCGGTGGGCTGGACGGCGCCGCGCGCGACCGGCCGGTACGCCAGGACGCCCGCCCGGTTCCCGGACGGCCCGTCCGCGCGGCCCGGCACCCCGCCGGCGAGCCCGCCCCCGGCCGGGTGGCCGGTCGTGCGGCCCGTGCAGCCGCCGGACGGCCAGGTCCGCTTCCCCGCGGGCGGGTGACCGTCACCGCGCGAGCGTCCAGGCGGTGGTCTCCAGGCGGCCGGTGTTGCCGAGGTCGAGGGGCCCGTTGGCCGGGACGACGAGGACGGGCCGCCCCGGCGCCGGGCGGACCTCCAGGTAGCTGCCGTTGACGGCCGGGACGGTCGACTCGGTGACGAGGTTGCGCCAGACGATCCCGATGCGGGCCGACCCGCCGGGCGCGACGGTCACCGGCTTCGGTCCCGGGTCCTTGATCTGGCGCGTCCCCTCGACGGCGCGGACGTCGAACGGCTGCCGCTTCTCGTCGAGGACGCGCAGGGCCGGGTAGCCGTTCAGCCGGTACGGCCGCGTGCCGCAGTTGTGCAGCTCGACCCAGGTCGCGCGCAGCCCCATCGCGGCGTCGGGCCGGTCCATCGAGAGGCTGACGCCGTCGGGGGAGCAGGCCGTCGAGGGGGTCGGCGTGGGCGACGCGAGCGTCGGGGCGGGGGACGGCCCGCCGGACGGCGCGCCGGACGCGGGCACCGGCGGGACCCCGGACGCGGTGCCGGGCTCCGACCCGCACGCGCCCGCGGCCGGCACGGCGGCGAGCACTCCCGCCACCACGACAAACCGCCGCAAAACCCCCGAAAATCCATTCACCGCGCCATCATCCCAGACGGCCGCCGGGCGGCCCGCGCAGCCGGAGCATCGGCACGACATCACCACATCCCGCCCACACCGCGCACGCGAACGCCGACCCGGCCCGGCCCGGCCCGGCTTGGGGCGCGGGCGGGGGCCGGGCCGGCGTCGGCGGCCCTCCTTCAGGCGGTCCTACTTGAGGCGCCGCAGTTTCGGGACGGGATGGGAGACGGGCGTCGGGCGGCGCGGCCCGGCCGACGGGCGGCGCGAGCGCAGGAACGCGGCGCGCAGCGCGACCTCGATGCCGAACCGGGCCTCCGGGTCGTCGAGCTCCTCGCCGAAGGTCTGCTCGATCTTGCGCATCCGGTAGCGGACGGTCTGCGGGTGGATGTGCAGCAGCTCGGCGATCTCGGCGGCGGTGCCGCGGGTGACCAGCCAGGTCCGCAGGGTCTCGGTGAGCCGGTCCTGCTGGCCCGGGGTCATGCCGTCGAGGATGCCGAGCCGGCGCCGGGTCAGCTGCTCGACCAGCGCCGGGTCCGACAGCAGCCACAGCGTGACGAGGTTCTCCTCGCACAGGACGAACCGCTCGTCGTCGAAGACGCCGTCGAGGGCGAGGGACAGGGCCTGGCGCGCCCAGCGCAGCGAGTCGGCGGCCTGCGCGAGCGGCACCGTGAGGCCGACCGCGGCGCGGCGGCCCGGGACCGCCGCGTCCAGCATCGCGCGGCGCGCGTCGGTGAACGGGCCGGGCATCAGCAGGTGCGGCGCGGCGCACTCCAGGTCGGCGAGGACGTCGTCGTCCAGCGCCGTCCAGACGCAGCGGGCCTCGGGTTCGACGGCGACCAGGGTGACCTCGGCCGGAACGGTCCAGCCGGCGGCCTCGGCCGCCTCGGCGACGTCGCAGCCCGGTTCGCCGACCAGGCGGTGCAGCAGGCGGCGGCGCCGGTCGTCCATCGCGGGGATGGGCCGGGCCCGCGCCTCCAGGTAGCCCTCCAGCGACAGCGCGGCGAGCTCGTCGAGGTAGACGAACAGCGCGTCGGCGAGGCGGGACATGACGGCGGAGGAGATGTCGTGGCGCGGCGCGACCTTCATGACGCGCCGCCACGCGACCTGGCCGCCGATCCGGTAGGCGGCCTGCAGGCTGTCCATGCTGCGGCCCTCGTGCGCCTCGTACTGGCCGAGCATGCGGGCGGTGCCGGCGGAGCCGTCGTTCACGGCCGGCGTGCCGGGCGGGGCGCCGGGCGGCGCGGCGACCCGGTCGACGAACGCCGACAGGCTGTGCTCCACGCTGATCCGCAGCACGTGCCCGTACGGGCCGTCGATGGGACGGGCGTACTCGGGGATGGCGCGGCGGATCTCGGCGACGATCTCCTCGGCGAGGCTGGGCAGTTCGGGGCGCATGATGCGGGCGAGCCGCGGCGGGAGCGGCGCCGAGCGCTCGGCGAGACCTCCAGGGTCGAGGGTTCTGGTCATCGGACACCTCCGTCACCGCGTTCCGCGCGGGCCGGGGAGCGGGGGGTCGGGGTGGGGTCGCCCCTCCCGACCCGGCAGGCGCGGGCGGCGGTAGTTCGAGACCGCGGGCGGGGGTGGGACGCGCTGAGCGGGGACCCCCGCGCGCCGGCCGTCCGCGGTCCAGGACGTTTCGACGGTACGCAGGGGCACGGGGGGCGTTCTGTAGAGCAAAAGAACAAATCACGGTGGCCGCTGCTCATCTGCTTATAAGCGGCCGCGTGGACGGCGATCTAGACGCTTGACCTGCTGGCCGCCAGCAAAGTGCCGAATATCAGGTGATTTCCTGATTATTTATCGCCGGGTGTTAGAAGAAGATTCAGATTCGGCGGCCGCCCCGCCCGTCCGGACGAGGCGGCCGCCGCGGGGCGCCCGGCGGGGCGCCCGGCGGGGCGCCCGGCGGGTCAGCCGCAGAAGGCGGTCTCGGCGGCCTTGGCGAGGTCCGCGCGGAACGCCGGGTCGTACTCGAACTTGGACTCGTTGTAGGTGATGATCGCCTGGCGGCGGCCGTCGGCGCTGGTGTAGGTCCACGTCCGGTAGCCGGGGAAGCCGCCGTCGTGGCCCCAGCCGTACCCGCACGAGAACTTGATGCGGGCGGCGCCGAGGCCGTAGTCCTCCACCACGCCGTCGTCGTTGACGGGCTGGACGGTCCGCATCTCGCGCATCTGCTCGGCCGGGAGGAGCCGGCCGGTGAACAGGGCGCGGTGGAAGCGCGCCACGTCGTCGACCGTGCTGACGATGCCGCCGGACGTCCGGGCGCTCGACGGGCTGATCTGCGTGCTGACGTCGCCGTAGGCGTCGTAGTAGCCGTGGACGTACGGGCCGGGGAAGCGGGGGTCCGTCGTGGGGTAATAGGTGTGCCGCAGGCCCAGCGGCGTGAAGATCCGCCGCTGGAACTCCGTGCCGACGGGGTGCCCGGTCGCCTTCTCGATGATCATCCCGGCGAGGATGTAGTTGGTGTTGGCGTAGTTCCAGCTCGTTCCCGGCGCGTACAGCGGCGGCTTCTCGGTCGCGATGGCGATCAGCTCGGCGGGCCGCCAGGCCCGGGACGGGTCGGACATCACGCGCGGGTCCTGCGTGTAGTCGGTCAGCCCGCTGGTCTGCGCGAGCAGCTGCCGGATGGTGATCTTCGACCCGTCGTTGCCGTTCGCGGCGACCAGGCCGGGCAGCCACTTCTCGACGGTGTCGTCCAGGGACAGCCGGTGCTCGGCGGCGAGTTGCAGCACGACCGTCGAGGTGAACGTCTTGGTGACGCTGGCGACGCGGAACAGCAGCCGGGCGTCCATCGGCGCGCCGGTCGCCTTGTCCGAGACGCCGGCGGTGACGTGCGCGACCCGGCCGCCGCGCCGCGTCAGGACGATCACGCCGGGCACCCCGTCCGCGACCAGCTTGTTCGCGCTCTCCCGCACCTTCGCGTCCAGCCCCTTGCCGTTCCCCGGGCGGGCGGCGGCCCTGGCGGGGCCCGCGGCGTTCGCTGCGGGCACGGCGGCGGCGGTGAGCGCGGCGGCGGCCAGCGCGGTGGACAGGACGCGGACCATCATGCGTGCCATGGGGCTCTCCTCAACGGCTCGGAAGCTGACGTCATCAAGACTTCCGGCCCCGGGACCGGCGCACATTGGCCCTGAACACCCTCTCGGGGGTGTACCTACCGACACCTCCGGCGGCCGCGGTCGCGGGAGTGCCGCACAATTGTCGATCAAGCCCGTACCCGGACGAGGAGAGCAGCCGTGTCGTTCAGCGAGGAAGAGATCGCCTACATGAGGTCGCAGCGGCTGGCGCGGATCGCCACCGTCGCGGAGGACGGGCAGCCGGACGTGTCCCCGGTCGGGTTCGACTTCGACGGGACGCACCTGTTCGTGGGCGGCGGCGACCCGGCGAGGACCCGCAAGTTCCGCAACGTGCGGTCCGGGAACACCAAGATCGCGATCGTCATCGACGACGTGCCCTGCACCGACCCGTGGTCGCCCCGGTACCTGCGCGTCTACGGCGAGGCCGAGCTGGTCGAGCGCGAGACCTCCTCCGGTCCGCGCCCGTACATGAGGATCACGCCGCTGCTGTCGTGGAGCTGCAACCTGGACGGCCGCCCCCTCACCGGCGACCGCAGCGTCCGGCGCACCGTGCACCGCCCCTGACCTCGCCCGGCGCCCTAGGCTCGGGTCATCGGACGACCCGGGAGGACGAGGTGGCCGAGACGGCGCTGACCGAGGTGATGGCCGAGCTGGCCGCGCTGGAGGACCCGAAGGCGCGCGCGGTGAACGAGAGGCACGGTGACGACCACGGTGTGAACCTCGGGAAGCTGCGCGCGCTCGCGAAGCGGCTGAAGACTCAGCAGGACCTCGCGCGCCGGCTCTGGGAGACCGGCGACAGCGCGGCCCGGCTGCTGGCGCTCCTCATCTGCCGTCCCAAGGCGTTCGAGCGCGGCGAGCTGGACGCCATGATGCGCGAGGCGCGCACCCCCAAGGTCCAGGACTGGCTCCTGAGCTACGTGGTGAAGAAGAGCCCGCACGCCGAGGAGCTGCGCCTCGCCTGGTCCGGCGACCCGGACCCGGCGGTCGCGGCCGCCGGGTGGGCGCTGACCGCCGACCGTGTCGTGAAGAAGCCCGAGGGCCTCGACCTCACGGCGCTGCTCGACGTCATCGCGGCGGAGATGAAGGACGCCCCGGACCGCCTGCAATGGGCGATGAACACCTGCCTCGCCCAGATCGGCATCGAGCATCCCGAGCACCGCGCCCGCGCGATCGGCATCGGCGAGCGCCTGGGCGTGCTCAAGGACTATCCGACGCCCCCGGGCTGCACGTCCCCGTACGCACCCGTCTGGATCGGCGAGATGGTGCGCCGCCAGGACGGCACGTCGCCGGCGGCGCCGTAGGGCGCCGCCGGCTCCGTGACGTGCGGACGGGTGCGTTCACCGCGACCGGGCGGGTTCGGGGTCGGGCGCGTTGCGGTGGAGTGCGCCGGTTCCGTCGAGGTGCTGGAGGGCGAGGTGCGCGGCGGCGATGCCGACCTCTGCGAGGAGTCCGGGCGCGGCGGACTGGTCCGTGGCCACGGCGAGGGCGTCGCCGCGCCCGACGGCCGGACGGTCGCGCCAGGTGGTCCCGGGCAGGTCCAGGGCCCCGCTGCAATCGGTGCGCACGGCGCCGCGCTGCCACTCCACCGCGGCGCGCCAGCCGGGCCACGCCTGGTCGAGGAGGGCGTGCACCCGGCGTTCGGCGTCGCCCTTCCGCTCGCCGGGGGCGCACGCGGCGGCGATCTGGACGAGTTCGCGGCCGTCCGGCGCGAGCGAGGGGTCGGCGAGGCTGTAGCGGGCGACGTAGATCCGGTCGTCCAGGTCCGACAGCCGGAACCAGTCGGGGCCGGAGCCGGCGCGCATGCCGAGGTCGAACGTCGCGGTGCGGGCGCCGGGCCAGGCGAGCGACGCGTCGCCGGTCAGCCGGCGCGCCGTGGCGAGGCCGGTGGCGATGATCGCCGGGCCTCCGGGCGGTTCGGACGCCCGCGTTCCGGTGCTCGTCCGGACGCCGAGTGCGGCGGCGCGGTCGGCGAGGACGTCGACCAGCGTGGACCAGCCGCCCGCCACGTACCGGACGCCGCCCGCGAGCGCGCGGCGCAGGCGCTGGTGGACGAACGCGGCCGACAGCCGTCCGGGGTCGTGGTCGAAGGTGAAGACGAAGCAGACGCCGATGATCGCCTCGGCCGTCCGCGCGCCGACGTGGCGGAGCAGCCAGGCCCGGTACGGCTCCGCCGCCGGCGCCTCGCCGGGCAGCGCCGTGATGGCCGCGCCGAGCTCGCTGGGCCACGGACCGAGCCGGCCTTCGGACCGGACGAGGCGGGCGAGGGGCGGCGCCTCCACGACCGGCGGGACGAGGTCGCGGCGTTCCAGCCACTCCCACCACGCCCCGTCGACGTAGATCGCGTGGGGACCGGTGTTGGCGCGGTACGGGCCGTCCAGCGTGCGCGCCCGCCCGCCCGGCCGGGAGTGCGCCTCGACGACGGACACCCGCCGGCCGTGCTCGGCCGCCTCGATGGCGGCGGTCAGGCCGGTGAGCCCGGCGCCGACGATCGTCAGGTCTGGTTTCACAGGTCAGGCCCTTCTGTGGGGTTCTGTGTGGTTCCTCCTGTCTGGAAGGTGGCGGCGAACGCCCGGAAGGTTCCGGCTAATCTGCGGGACGTGGACCCGGAGACCGTCGCCGCCGCCCAGCGGGGCGACGCGCTCGCGCTGGACCGGCTCATCGACGAGCTGGCCCCGTACGTCCGCCGGCTGTGCGCGCGGATCGCCCCGGCGGCGGCCGACGACGCGGCGCAGGAGGCCCTGCTGGAGATCTTCCGGGGGCTGCCGTCGCTGCGCGCCCCGGAGGCGATCATCACGTGGGCGCGGTCGGTCACCGTCCGGACGGCGGCCCGGCTCGCCCACCGCGACGACCGGGAGGTCGCCTCGGACGGGGCGCTCGTGGACCGTTCCGCCCCGTCCCGCGAAGGGCTGGTCGACATCGACGACGCCCTGGCGCGCCTGCCGGTCCCCCAGCGGGTGGTGCTGGTCCTGCGCACGCATGAGGGCCTCAGCGAGCAGGAGATCGCGGCGGCTCTGGGGATTCCGATGGGCACCGTGAAGTCCCGGCTGCACCGGGCCAGGGCCGCGTTCCGGGAGGTGTGGGAGGCGTGAGCGAACCCGTGGCGCTGCCCGGCATGGATCCGATCGACCGCCTCGCGGTCCTGGAGGCGGGGCTGCCCGGCGCCGTCGTCCGGCGGCGCCGCGTCGCCGCCCCCTTCGACGCCGTGTGGCGGGTCATCGCGGACCTGGAGAACACCGTCCCCCGCTACGAGACCGCCGTCGACCGCGTGCGGATCGTCGAGGAGCGCGGCGAGTTCCTGCGCCTGATGGTGCGGGACGTCGCGGGCCGCGAGGACGCGGTGGACGCCCGGCTCCGGCCCGGCTGGTGCCTGATGCAGTCGGCCACGGTCGTCGTCGCCTTCGCCGCCCGCCCGCTCGACGGGGAGACCCTGCTCGCCCACCTCGAGCACCGGCGCCCGCAGGACGCCGCGCCGCCAGGCCCCCCGAGCGCGCCGGCCGACCGCGCCGCCGCGGTCGCGAAGATCGACGAGGAGCTCCGGACGATCGAGGAACTCGCCACCGGCGGGGGCCGCTGATCCCGACCCCGGCTGGTGCCGCACGCTGCGCGTTTGAGATCTACCTTCCTGGCGAGACTCCCACCGGGCGGCGCGACGGCGGGAAGGGACGGGCGGATGAAGCGGGTCGTCGCGCGGCGCGATTTCCTCGTGGCGGGTGCCGTCGGAGGGTCCGGCATGCTCCTGCCGCCGGCCTTCCGGGCATCACCGGCTGACGCGGCGCCGGTCCAGGGACCCGGAGGCGCCGGAGCGGCGGTGACCCCACCCTTGAGGAAGTACGTCGACCCGCTGCCCCGGCTGGTGACGGCCATTCCGGAGACGTCCGTCCATCCGGGCGCCGACTACTACGAGCTCACGATGCGGCAGCACGAGTGGCGCTTCCACCGCGATCTTTCTCCGGCGCCCGCGTGGGGTTATTGGGCCGAGAATCCGAGCGCCCCCGGAGAGCCGCTTGGAATGGGCTACCTCGGGCCGACGATCCGCGCGACCAGGAACCGTCCGGCGGTCGTCAAATACCGCAACGAACTCCCGGCCGGCCCCCACATGTTCCAGTCCGTGCTGGACCGCATCCGCGAACGGGACCCTCGCGTCGCGCCGCCGTCGCATCACGGGATGCCGTCCCTTCCGCCGGACGTGGACGTGTGGAACGTCGTCCACCAGCACGGCGGCTTCACCCCGCCGCAGTCGGACGGGGCGCCGGCGCAGTGGTTCAGCCCCAAAGGCGTGCGCGGCCCGTCGTACACCACCCTCGACCCGGCCAATGCCGCGCCCAACGAGGCGATCTACGCCTACACCAACCGCGAGCGCTCGGCGATGCTCTGGTACCACGACCACGCCATGGGGATCACCAGCCTCAACGTCTACGCGGGCCTGGCCGGGCTCTGGCTGGTCGACGACCCCGCCGAGGAGCGGCTCGGCCTCCCGCGCGGCGAGTTCGAGGTCCCGCTCGTCCTCCAGGACCGGACGTTCAACGAGGACGGTTCGCTCGCCTACACCATGCCCCGCGTGGAAGGCGCGGACACCCCGGTCGTCAACGGGAAGGCATATCCCTATCTGGAGGTGCGGCCCCGCCGCTACCGGCTGCGCATTCTCAACGGTTCCAACGAACGTTTCTGGCGGCTGCGTTTCCAGACCGACGGGAAGGAGTTCCTGCCGTTCTGGCTGATCGGCACGGACGGCGGCCTCCGCTCCCCGCTGCGGATGCTGAACTTCCTCATATCGCCGGCCGAACGGTACGACTTGATCATCGACTTCGGCGGGCTTCCCCCGGGCGCGGACGTCACCTTGACGAACTACAACGCGCCCGTCCACTACCCCTCCGGCGGCGGACCGGAGATCTCCGGGATCATGCGGTTCCGGGTGAGCGGACGGCCGTCCGGCGGCGCGGATCCGACGACCCCGCCCGCGGAACTCGCCGTCCGCCCCGTCGCACCGATCCGGCTGAAACCGGGCACCCGCCGCCGGGAATGGGTCGTGTACCAGAAGGCCCTTTCCCACAGCATGACGTTCAACGGCGTGCCGTTCATGGCGCCGTGCGAGGACTTCGTCCAGGCGGGCTCGTCCGAGATCTGGGAGTACATCAACCCGAACAACGAGGCCCACCCGATGCACGTCCACCTCGTCAACTTCCAGGTGCTGAACCGGCAGCCGATCGACGCGACCGCCTACCGGCACGCCTTCGAGGCATGGCTCGGCGGCGGTCGCAGGCCCGAGGAGAGGCCGGTGCTGGAGCGCTACGTCACCGGTCCGCCGAGCCCGCCCGACCCGGACGAGGCGCGGTCCTGGAAGGACACCGTCAAGGTCTATCCGGAGTCGGTGACCCGGATCGTCATCGACGGGTTCGACCCGCCGATGGGCCGGATCGCGTCGATCCCCGGCAGCGGCACCGAGTTCCCGGCGACGTACATCCAGCACTGCCACATCCTCGAACACGAGGACGACGACCTCATGCGCCCGTGGACGATCGTCGAGCACCCCTACGAGCCGTCCTGACCGGAGGCACCGAAAGAAACCCGGGAACCGCGCCAATCGGTCGCGCGAAGGAATTCCTCCCAGCTCAGTGCGCCGGAGTCGATGCTCCGGCTCCACTGCATGTCGCGGTCGTCCCGGTAGTACCCGAACTCCACCGCATACTCGGCCATGCCGAGGATCTCGTCGACCAGCAGAGGGTTCTCTCCCAGTTCGGGGAAGTAGGTGAGCAGTTCTTCTCGGGAACAGGCGCTCCGATACTCGGCCTTGAGGCCGGTGACCCGGGAGAAGGAGTCGACCATTTCGGCGGGGGAGATGACGTCGCCGACGACCGGCAGGGAAGCGCCGAGGTAGGCGCTGGGGTCGGAGAACACCTCGAGGACGGCCGGTCCGGTCGCGGTGAGCGGGTCGACGAACGGAGCACGGAAGTGTTCGGGCAGGTAGAAGGGCATGAGCACCGTATCGCCATCGATTCGTGGCGCGTAGTATTCCAGTGCGTTCGTGTAAAAGAACGCGAGCATCACGAAGGTGTGCGCGATGGGCAGGGTCCGAATATGCTCTGCGATGAGCGCCTTGTCGGTGAAGTGCGGGGCATATTTGGTGCCCGCCGACCTCTCCTGGACATTCTCGAGCGCGCTGAAGACGATGTGCCCCACGCCGGCCTCGACCGCCGCATCGGCGAGCTGGCGACCGAGGAGGAGCTCGTCGGTCGACGGCGGCGCGACGGGCGGCGTCATGAGGAAGGCCCCATCGGCCGAGCGGAACGCCTGCACGAACTCGCGCTGGTGATCCGGCTCCAGGGGAACGGAGAAGAGCTCCGCGCCCTTCATCGCCAGGTTCCGAGCCTGGGGTGAGTCGGCGTTCCGCGTCAGGGCGCGCACCCGGAACCTTCCGCTTTCGAGCAAGGAGGTGGCGACACTCCTGCCCTGCTTGCTGGTCGCGCCCGAGACGACGATCAACGGCTTACCGGTAGCGGACATCACGCACTCTTTCCTGTGGAGGCCCGACGCTCGCGAGAGGCGACCGACGGGAGTGCCGGTCACACCGGCGCCGGGCGGTGACGGAGTCATCATATCGACGAATCGCGATGCGTCAATGTGTCGCCCGGAGTGCGGGCTCACCGCACCCATCGACGCTCGATCACCTCCGCGCCCGGCATGAGGGCCGCGAGGCCCGGCGTCACATCGAGATATAGTGGTGCGTGGATGCGAGAGGGGAGCCGTCATGGCGAAGCCGCCCGCGGCGGACTCAGGGCCAAGTGACCTCGAGGACGCGGTCGAGGTCCTGAAGGCCCTGGCGAACCCGGCGAGGTTGCAGATCATGAACTGGCTTCAGGACCCTCATCGAGAGTTCGCGCAGTGGGAGCCGATCGCCGATCGCGACGAATTCGGAGTCTGCGTCAGCCATCTGCAGGCGAAGTCGGGGCTGGCGCAGTCGACGGTCTCGTCGTACATGGCCACCTTGGAGCGCGCCGGCCTCGTACGGTCCACGCGCATCGGCAAATGGACCCACTACAAGCGCGACGACGACACGATGTCCCGGCTCGCGGAGATGCTCCGCAGCACGCGGTGACGCGGGGAAAGATCGTTACGCGGCGGCGACTCCAAGACCTGCGCCGCTCGCTCCTGGAGACGCCCCGCCGCTCCAGCCCGCCGATCACCAGACCGTCACCGCAACCGCGTGACAAGCCCACGGGACGGTCCGGTGATCGCGGCCCGGCTCTGTTCGGGGACCGTGCACCATTCGGCCCTGGCCTGGCGCCGGCTTGCTAGATCATGCCTCCGGCGGCGTTGATGGTCTGGCCGGTGATCCAACGGGCGGCGTCGGAGGCCAGGAACGCGACGACCTCGGCGATGTCGTCGGGTTCGCCCAGGCGGCCCAGCGGTGTGCGGGCCTCGGCGTCGTCGATGACGTGCTGGGGCACGGTGGCGATGACGTCCGTGCGGGTCAGGCCGGGCAGGACGCTGTTGACCGTGACGGACCTGGAGCCCACCTCCCAGGCCAGCGTACGGGCGAGTTGGTCGCCGGCGGCCTTGCCGGCGACCAGCAGCGCCATACCCGGCAGCGGCGACACCGTGAGCGCCGAAGAGATCAGGATGATCCGGCCGTGGTCGCTGATGCGCCGTGCGGCCTCGCGCAGTGCGACGAACGTGGCCCGCACGTTGGCGTGCAGGTACTGGTCGAAGTCGTCATCGGTGGTGCGGGCCAGCGGCCCGGCGGTCGCCGGGGCGGCGTTGTTCACCCACACGTCCACATGCCCGTACCGGCTCTCGGCCGCGTCGAACAGCTCCTTGACGGCCTCGGGGCGGGTGATGTCGGTGCGGACCGCGGTGGCCTGCCCTCCCGCGTCCTTGATCCGGGCCACGGCCCGCGCGGCCGTCTCCTGATCGCGAGAGCCGATGACGACATCCATCCCCGCCGCGGCGAGCCGATCGCTGATCGCCCGCCCGATGCCGCGTGATCCGCCGGTGACGACCGCGACCCGATCCACGGTACGCATGGCCACTCCAATTAGTCGATTGTATGGATAGTCCAGAGTATCGACTAACTTGGTTGAGAGTGTCAACTGTCCAGGCAGTAGACTTCCTCCATGGCCGACGCATCCGATGACGAACTCGTCGAGACGCTGATCGGCGTCTTCATGGAGATCGACGGTCTGTTCAGCACCGCAAGCCGCCGGCTGGGGCTGACCCCCCAGCAGGCGCAACTGCTGTGCTTCGCCCAGCACCTGCAGCCGTCCTTCGGCGAGCTCGCGACCCTGCTGCACTGCGACAAGACCAACATCACCGGCTTGGTCGACCGGCTTCAGCGACGCGGCCTGCTCACCCGCCAACCCGACCCCGACGACCGCCGGATGAGCCGCGTCCACCTCACCGCCCAGGGCGAAGCGGTCACCGGCGAGTTCCAGCAGGCCATCAACACCACCCTGACCACGCGCTTCAGCTCCTGGCCCAGCACCCAACGCGACAGCCTCGTCCACCTGCTCCAAAACGCCACGACGGCACTACGCCACTGACCCCCAGAGCCGACAACACCACGAACGTCCCCTGTCCGATCGGATACGGCACTCACCGCCATCCCCGCGGACGCGACCCGTGGCCGGAGGTGTCCTTGGTGAGCAGGGCGGTCAGCGCAATGCTCGCCCTGAGCACGACGTGACCAGACGCCCCCGGACGAGGCCCAGGAGAGGGGCGCCGACCGCGTGTACGCCGGCACCCGCCGACCGCTGGCCCACCCGGAGACGCGGGCCTTCCTGCCTGCGGTGACCCGGTCCGGCGGGGCCATCGTGAACATCCTCTCGGTGAACTCCCTCGCCCCGCTGCCGTTCGTCATCCCGGCGTACTCCGTCTCGAAGGCGGCCGCGTTCTCCATGACCCAGACGCTCCGCGCGCAGGTCGCGGAGCTGGGTGTGCGGGTCCACGCCGTCCTGCCCGGCCCGGTCGACACCGATATGACCCGGGGCGCCGACGTGCCGAAAGCGCCCGGAACCGGTCGCGCAGGCCGTCGCCGGTTCGCGCGACCGGCGGCACCGTGACCCGATCGCCAGGCGACGGTGACGGCGGCGAAAAGCCGTGACCCACGGATAGGTTGTGGATCAAAGCCGATCTTGGATGGGGGCGTCCACGTGGTCGAAGACCTGACGGTGACACGCGGCCGCTTTCGCGAGTACGGGGTGCTGGGCGGAAGTTGGGTCGCGCTGGCGGCCCTTTTCGTCATGACCGTCTCGACCTGGCCGTCGGACGACACGGACCCCAAGAAACCGCCTTTTCAGGCAGGCAGCGTGGGGTGGGGCCTCGGGACACTGGCGGTGGTGGCCGTCATCGGGCTGATGACGACCGTGGCGGTCAAGGATGTGCGTGCGACCCGGCGCGATGGCACGCTCCGGCCGATGCGGGGCGCCGTCCTCGATGTGGCTCTCGGCACGTGCGCATGGTTTATCGGCGGCCTGTTCTGCCTTCTCTCCTTCTTCTACACCCAGGCGGACGTCTGCGGTGGTGAAGCATTCTGGACGTTCGGATGCCTGAATCGTCCGGGCCCGCTTCTCGATGCGCTCGGCCTGGTATGCGCCGCATCGGCGACTCCCGCGCTGGTGGTCCTGACCATGCCGGCCAACCGGACGCGCCTCTCCCGGTGGCTGGCGCCCGCGCTCATCCTCGGCCTGTACCTGCTGGCGCTCCGGATGTGGGTGCCTCACGTGGGCCTCGGTGTTCCGTCGCGCGACGACCCGATGCCCTGAAACGTCGGAACGGCCGCCGCTGAAGGCCGGTTCAAGCTGGTGTCGCGAACCTCGCGGTGAGGTGGGCCATCAGCCGTGCGGGTGCGTCCTCCTGGAGCAGGTGACCGGCCCCCTCGATCCAGTGGAGCTCGGCGTGCGGGACCTTCTCGTGCATCCACTCGGCGTACTGCGGCGGCAGGATGCGGTCCTCGCGGCCCCAGATGAGGCGCACCGGCAGCGTGATCCCGCCGAGCAGATGCTCGTACTCCGTCGTATCCACCTCCCTGATCTGGCTGTACTGGCGATAGAACGCGGCCTGTCCCTCGGCGCCCCGCCACGGTGCGAGGAAGGCATCAAGGACCCCTGGCCGGAACCCGACGTTCGTGGCGTGCCGAAGGTGGCCGGCCACCAGCGCTTCATGGGCATAGTCGGGAAGCTGACGGAAGACGTCCGCGTGCCGCAGGATGAGCTGGAACAGCCCCCTCTCCCACCGGCCCCCGGTCACCGCGTCGAAGAGGGTCAGATCCCCGAAGTCCGCCCCTTCCAGCAGCAGGGCCCGCAGCGCGACCGCTCCTCCGATGTCGTGGGCGACGACGCTCGGGCGGGACGGTCCCCAGTGGTCCAGGAGCCGGGCGAGGTTCCTGGCATGGGCGGCCAGGCTGAGATCCTGGCCTTCGCGCTGGTCCGACCGGCCGAACCCCAGGTGGTCGAAGACGAAGACCTCGCGGGTCGTGGCGAGCGCCGGAGCGATGTCCCGCCAGAGATAGGACGAGTACGGGGTCCCGTGTACGAGCACGACCGGGTCGCCACTGCCCATGGACGCCCACCGCACGACCCCGTCGGGCGTCTGGAACTCCTCGTCCAGCCTCCAGTCCACGAACGTCCCCCTGTCCGATCGGATACGGCACTGACCGCCATCCCCGCGGACGCGACCCGCATGCCGCACACGCGCTGCGGTTCACGCCGGCCCGCCGCGAAGCACGCCCCGCTCACAGCGCTCGACCTCCGCTGAGGCACGTCGCCCGGTGTTTCACCGCACGGCGTCCCTATGGCGCCAGACCCACCAAGCCACCACGATCAGGGCGAGATCGGCCACCGCGGCCAGCGTGACGACTCCGGCGACCATCCCCCAGGCCCCCTGCGCGATCGGCCCGAGCGCCCCCAGATGCACCCGCGTGTCCTGGCCGATCCTGGAGTGCCCCACCCCGAGGATCTCACCGGACTTGAGCCGCCCACCCGCGTCCGTCCACGTGCCCGAGCACATGCCTCCTCGACCCTGGCTGCAGTCATCGACGTGCGCGACGACCAGGGTGTCCCTCGTCATGGTCAGGACCACCACCACGGCGAGCCAGTCGGCGACCACCGTCGCCAGCAGCAGGGCGAGCCCCCACAACCGCGCGATCATGACCGGACGGTAAGCCCGGCCCCGCCCGGCCACAAGGGCGGCCGGATCGGTATCCCGTCAGAGGTCACCTGCCAAGGCCACCGCGCTTCACCTGATCAACGAGCCGCAGGGGAGGACACCGAAGCCGCTCGAATGTGCCGGTTGTGATGGTCACCCGGGCGGACGGGTGGAGCGCATCCTGATCTTGATGTCGCCGTCGCCGTGGCGCGCCACTTCCCGCAGGCCGAGGCGCCGGTAGAGGGCGTGCGCACGGTGGTTGACCGCGAGCACGTCCAGGACCAGATCCTTGCCCTGCTGCTCGGCCTCGTCCAGGAGCGCGGTGATGAGGCGGGTGCCGATGCCGCGTCCTTGATGCTCGGGATGGACCTCGATGCGGCCGAGGTAGACCTCGGTAGCGCGGTACTCGACGCTGAGCATGCCGATATCGGCCCCGTCGGCGGTGATGATCTGCCAGTGTCCGGGGTCGAACCCGCGCGTGTGGTAGTCCCGCTGGTCCTGCTCGTCCCACCCCCAGATCGCGGCGACGTAGTCACCCATCGCGGCCTTGTGCAGTTGGAAGCAGAACTCGCTGTCGGCGGGCGTGGCGGGCCGCAGCGCGACGTCGCTCACGCGGCGTCCTGCTCAGGACGCTCGACCACGATGCCGCCGCAGAAGAAAGAACCGGCACGGACGAGGACGACAAGGTGCGGCCCGTTGACCGCGCACCCTTGGGCGACTCCCACCTCAAGGGAGATCGGCTCGGACATGAGGGAACCCTTCAAACGGAGCAGCCGGTCGGGCCACGCCCTGCTAATGATGGAGCCCGCTCACGATAGGTCGAAGGCGTGACAGCAACCTAGCTGCGGTCCGGAAGCCGTGGGCGGTCGGAGATCCGCATTCTGTTCATCTTCGACCCGGACCGGGCCGCGAAGGACAAGGAGGCCGGACGATGAGCACCGGACGCCGCTGGCAGGACATCAAGGCCGAAGCGCACCGCCGCAACCCGGAACTGGCCGAGCCCGAGCGGCAGGCTCGCGCGCGCGCGGAACTGGACGCCTACGTCGCCGGCCACCATCTCAAGGAACTTCGCAAGGCCGTCGGCAAGACACAGGCCGAGGTCGCCCAGATTCTCGGCGTTTCACAATCCCGGGTCTCACAGATCGAGAACGGCGATATCGAAGCCATGGAGTTGGAGACACTCCGCGCCTACGCCACCGCACTCGGCGGACACGTGGACATCACCGTCAGCGTTGGCCCCCACTCCATCAAGGTCGCCTGACTCGCGAAGGCTGACAGCAGCAGTGACAGCGATAGCAGGCACCCACGCCTGCCACGGGCGCACACCGGCAGCCGATCAGGCTTGGGCGATGCTTCGCCGGTAGGGGCGTTGCCATAGCTGGTTGGTGGACGTCCTTGGACGGGCCTCGCCTTCGGCCGGTCCGCTTGTCACGGTAGGTCGAAGGCGAGGCGGCGCGCGTTGGGCGCGGGGGTTAGAGGTTCAGGTCGCCGCGCTTCACGCGGTCGATGAGCTGCGCGAAGCCGTTGGGGGTGAGGGTCAGGTGACCGGCTTCGGGTGCCTTGCTGTCTCGGATCCCCCGTCCATCGGTTAGCGCTGCAACCTCTACACAGTCCTGCCCGCCGGCACCGCCGGTGCCGCTCCTGGGCGACTTGCGCCAAATGGGCTGGCTCACTGCGGGCTCTCCATCCGGTTGGTGGACGTCCTTGGACGGGCCTCGCCTTCGGCCGGTCCGCTTGTCACGGTAGGTCGAAGGCGAGGCGGCACGCATTGGGCGCGGGAGTTAGAGGTTCAGGTCGCCGCGCTTCACTCGGTCGATGAGCTGGGCGAAGTCGTCAGGGGAGAGGGTGAGGTGTCCGGCTTCGGGTGCCTTGCTGTCCCGGACTCCGATCGTGACGTCGAGATCAGCGACTTCGACACATTCGCCGCCCGTCGTGCTGCTTCGACTGGCCTTCCGCCAGGTGGGAGGGGGCGTCACTTCATGGCCTCCATCTGATCGGCGATCAATCCGCGGCTCGGAGCCTCGCCGAGGGCGCGTGCCCCGATCCGCTCCCACCGTAGACCGAAGTCCCTGACCTTGGTGGGATCGGTGATCAGTCGTCCCTCATGGGCCGCTTCGACGTACACGACGTCGGATCCCTTGGACGAGGTCATCATCTTGAAGGCGCCGTCCTGCCCCATGTGCGACCCCGCCTCCCACGGGATGATGCGCAACACCACATGCGGCAACTCGGAGAGTTCAAGCAGGTGTTCGAGTTGCTCACGCATACCGGCGCGACCGCCTGAATGCCGAGTGATGACGGCCTGGTCCAGCAGAACGTAGAGCTGAGGTGGTTCGTCCCTCTTGAGGATCGTCTGCCTTGACAGACGTTCATTCCAGAATTCGTCGCCGCTCGCGATGCCGGCCGACGCGAACCCTGCCCTTGCGTAACCTTCGGTCTGCAAGAGGCCAGGAACCAGCAGCCCGTCATACTGCCTTATCACTGCAGAATTCGCCTCGTACTCTGTGCTCTGTCTGCGCCAGTCCGGGTCGTGTGTCGATTCGGCGCGGCGTCGAAGTCGGACAAAGTGCCCTCCAGTACGCCAAACGTGGTCCAATGTTTCGGCGTGCTTTTCGGGGAGTTTTGACCTGCCTGATTCGTAGTTCGAAACCGTGGAGTGATTCACGCCCAGAATGTCCGCGACCTGAGTCTGTGACATGTTCCGGAGCAGGCGCCATATGCGCAGGTCAGCGGCGAGTTCGTCCCACATGGAGGAGTCGGGATCGAGGTGGTGCGCGGAGGGCATTCAAGATCCTTAATTGTTAATCCTGTGAAGGAAACGCGACAAGCCTAAGCCGTGGCGGCACAGTGGGGGCGAGTTCGGCCGGGAAAGGTGGGTGTTATGGACGGCAATTCGGGCATACGGGGTAATTCTTGTTCGCGGGACGAGTTCACGCTTCGGTGGCACGCCTATCCGGAGAGCGTGTATCTGACGCGGACGCTCGTCACGCAGGCGTGCGAGGAGTGGGGGCTCGCGGGACACGACTACGTGGGACGGACGATCATGTCCGAGTTGGCGACGAACGCCGTGGTGCACGCCGTCGAGGGGCACGAGATCCAGGCGTGGGTGACGCGGCTGGCCGGCGCGATCGAGTTCCGGGTGTGGGACCCGTCGCACGCGCCGCCGGTCGTCCCGAAGGCGGACTTCGACGCGGAGGACGGCCGGGGCCTGATGATGGTCCGCTCCCTCGCGTCGGGCGGGTGCGGATACCGGCACCTGGACGGCGGCTTGGGCAAAGTCGTGTGGGCGCGGCTGGCCCTGTAGACACCCCGCCCGTCCGGCCGCCGGTGCCGCCCGTGTCCCCCCAGGGGCGGCGCATCGTTCCCCCACACCGCCGGGCGGGCGGGGCCTCCAGAAGAGAACGGCAACGGAAGGAACCGGAACATGGGAAAGCACGGGGACGCGCAGGCTTGCGGGGCCTGCGGCGGGAAAGGGTTCACCATTGTGAACCTGGACAGCAAGGAGGAGCGGATCACCTGCGGGGCGTGCAACGGGACGGGAAAGGCGTGAGCGCCTTTCCCGGGCTCCCGCCCGTCGATCGCCGCCTGTTCATTCCGGAAACGGTGTGGGTGGTGCGGGACGGCCGTCTCGTGACGCTCGCGCGGGCCGACGAGCCGGAGGAGTGGGAGCGGCTCGTGGAGGCGGACGAGCCGATCATCACGATGGTGAAGGACGGGGCGTGGCCCACGTCCTCTTCGACGGGGCCGTCGATGATGGCGCAGATGATCTGCGCGCTGCGTCTCGAAGCCGGTATGCGCGTGCTGGAGATCGGCACCGGGACCGGGTACAACGCCGCGTGCCTCGCGGAGTTGGGGGCCGTGGTCGTGACGGTCGAGGTCGATGGGGAGATGGCCGAGCACGCGCGGGCCGCGCTGCGGGCGGCCGGGCGTCCCGGCGTGGTCGTCATCGCGAGCGATGGGGAGGCCGGAGCACCGTCCCACGCGCCGTTCGATCGGGTTATCGCGACCGCGGCGGCGCATACCGTCCCGTATGCCTGGGTCGAGCAGACGAGGCCGGGCGGGCTGATCGTGGTGCCCTGGGCCGCGACGTTCCATCCGGACGGGCCGCTGGCCGTGCTCACGGTGGGGGCGGACGGCACCGCCGAGGGACGGTTCACCGATCCGTCCTGGTTCATGCCGCTGCACGGTCAGCGACTGCCGCAGACGGTCCTTCACGAGACCAGGGAGCGGTGGCATGCGGCCGGGGAGCCGGAGGCGTCCCGGTACGGGATCACGGTGAGGCCGGACGGGCAGAGCGTCTGGCTCGACGAGCCCGGCACGGTCGCCCGCTGAACGGAACCCCCGGGCCCACCCCGGGGGTTTTATCGCTTTCTTATAAAAAGCGATGGGGATTCCGCCGTGGCGGCGATTTCGCGGGCGACTCCCTTGTGAGAAGCCTGTGTTAACACGCACACTGGCCGAATATCGGCCTCAGTCTAAGGAGCGGCCATGGGGGCGCTTGCTCTTGCCGTCGCGGCACCGGTCGCCTATGTCGCGGGCTTCACGGTCTTCAAGGTCACGGGTCGCCGGATGCCGCGGCTCACCGGGGCCCGGTTCCTGCACACGACGTGGACGCTGGCGTCCAGCCCCGCGTGGCTGGTCGGGCTGGGCCTGCTGATCGGCGGGATGGTCGTGCAGAGCATCGTGCTGACGCGGATCCCGGTCAGCACGGTGGTGCCGATGTACGGGCCGGTCATGGTGGTGCTGCTGCTCGTGGCGGTCACCAACTTCCGGGAGCGGGTGACGCCCGGCGAGCTGGGGGCGCTGGCGGTGCTCGTGCTGGCGCTGCTGGCGTTCGCGGCCGCGGGCGGGCTGCTGCGCGGCACGGTCCCCGCCGGGTCGGCCGGTCCGTGGGACCCGCACGCGCCGCTGTGGAAGGTCGCGCTGCTCATCGGGCCGTCGCTGGTGTTCCCGATGTGGCTGTTCGTCGTGCGCGACAGCCCGGTGGACGGGCGGCACGCCAAGCGGGTCACGGGCGTCGCGTTCGGGCTGGGCGCGGGGGCGCTCGTCGGGTGCGCGGAGAGCTCCGGCGCGGCCATCGCGCGGCTCCTGCGGCACGACCCGTCGGCGTGGCAGGAGGTGCTGCGGACGCCGCACCCCTACATCGTCGTCGTCGCGGGGCTGCTCGGGGCGGGGCTGGCGCAGATCGGGCTGCAGCGCTGCCGGCTGTCCGTGGTGATCATCATGCTGGCGGTCGGGTCCAAGGCGTCGCTCTGGCTCGGCGGGATCATGGTGTACGGGCAGCCGTGGCCGGAGACGCCCCGCAGGTTCGCGCTGTCGGCCGTGGGGCTGGTCCTGGCGGCGGCGTCCGTCTTCCTGATCCCGCGCCACGAGCGGGAGGAGCCCGCCGGGGAACCGGGCGGGGAACCGGCCGCCGAGGAGGCCGCCGTTCCCGAGCGGTCGCCGTTCGCCCCGCGGCGCGACGCGTGGGCCGCGCCGGTCCTGCCGGCTCCGGTCGTCGAGCCGCGGCGGGCCGTCCAGCCGCCGCCGGTGCCGCGCAGCGCGGCGGCGATGCGGTACGCGGCCCTGCGGAACGAGGCGGCCGGGCGGGGCGACCGGGCCTGAGACCGCTCACGGGACCTGCCCCTCGCGCGGCCACCGCGCGGCGGCCCGCGCCTCGTCGCGCTCCCGGATCAGCCGCGCCAGCTCGTTGGTCACCAGGTCGAGGAACGCGTCGACCTCCTCGACGGCGTAGCCCTGCGTGAGGCGGGTCGTCGCGAACTTGCGGTCCCGGACGGCCTGCGGGGTGATCCGCCGCTCGCCGTCCGCGTCGTCCGGGCCGCTGCCGAAGCCGGCCAGCCGGCTCTGCCACGCCGGTCTCTTCTTGCCCATGCGACCACTTAACACAGCCCGTCCGGGGCGGGGCGAGCGTTTCTCCGAAGGTGTTGCGGGGGTGCGGATTCCGAACCGTTTTCTTGAAGCCCGGTGAGCATTTTCCGGACGGTGCGGATTCCTGCTGTACGCTGCGCTGCGTCCATTTCCCGGGCGGTCGGGTGTGCGCGCCCCGCGCTGAGGAGTCCGCATGGAACGTGTTATCGAGCATCGTCCCGACACCAGTGGGAAGGCGCGCAGGTTCGCGCTTTTCATGAAGGTCTTCGTCCGGCCGGTGTTCTTCTACAGCCCGCTGACCCGGCTCATGCTGCGCCTCGCGGTCGTCCTGGACTGGGCGGCGCCGCTGCTGATGCGCCCGGAGCGCGGCACCCGCGTCGAACGCGTCGACCTGGACGGCTTCCACGGCGAATGGATCCGCCCCGAAGGCGCCGACTCCGGGCGCGTGGTGCTCTACCTGCACGGCGGCGGCTTCTTCTGCTGCGGCCTGCGCACGCACCGCGGCCTGGTCGCGAGGATCGCCTCGCGTTCCGGCGCGGTCGCCTTCTCCGTCGCCTACCGGCAGCTTCCCGGATCGTCCCTCGTCATCTCGATGGCGGACGCCCTCAACGCCTACGCATGGCTGCTGGAGCAGGGGCACGCGCCGGACGACATCGTCATCGCGGGCGACTCGGCGGGCGGCTTCCTCGCCTTCACCACCGCCCTCACCGCCATGGAGAACGACCTGCCGAAGCCCGCCGGGATCGTCGCGCTGTCCCCGCTGGTGGACCTCGACCACGAGGGCCGCGCGTCCTACGAGTTCACCCGCCGCGACGCCTACGTCCCCGTTCACCGCCTGAAGAAGCTGAACCGCCTGCTCCTCGCCGGGATGGACCCGGGCCCGCTGCCGTCCCCGTGCGACCGGGACCTGCGGGGCCTGCCGCCGGTCCTCATCGTCGCCGGTTCCCGCGAAGCGCTCCGCTACGACGCGGAGCTGATGACGGAGCGGCTCGCCGCCGCCGACGTCCCGCACCGCCTCCAGATCTGGGAGAACCAGGTCCACGTGTTCGCGGCCTTCGCCGGTGCCGTCCCCGAGGGGCACGAGGCCATCAAGGAGGTGGCCGCCTTCATCCGCGAGATCACTCCCCGGGCCGCCGGCACCGCCGCCTGACCGGCCGGGCACGCGTCGGCGCGGTGCTCGGGCGGCCCGCCTCGCACCGCGCCGACGCGCGGCCCGGATCAGGGTGTGGAGAACGCCTTCATGCAGGCCAGCAGGGCCGTCTGGGTCTTGGTCTTGTCGGCGCCGGGCGGGGGCGTCCAGGTGCTCACGTTGTCGGGGACGTCGACGCCGTGCGCCCGCATGCACCGGGCGAACGCGGTGACGGTCTTGGACGGCGCGGTGGTCGGCCTGGTCACCTTCGGGCCGGGCCTGGGCACGGCCGGTACGGAGGTGGGGGCGGTGGCGGCCGGCGTCGGCGTCGACGCGGGCGACGTGCCGCCGTCCGGCGACGCCGCTCCACCGGACGCGGCGGGGGAGCCGACGGACACCGGGGGCGGCGCGGACGCGGCGCCGTCGCCCCCGCCGTCACCGCCGCCGCAGCCGGCGGCGGACAGAAGCGTCGCGGCGAGCAGCAGCGCCGCCACCGCCGGCCGGGTACGAGCTGGCATCGGCTTCACCTCGGGTCCTTCGGATGAGACGTCGGCGGCCCCGCGCCGCGCGGCGGCCGGGGAAAAGCCATTATCGTCCGCCCCGGCAGGCGCGCCTTATCACTTGGATAAAGTTCGGGAACGCGCGCTTGTCAGTCGGTTGACAAGCATTTCAAATGATCGGCCGATGCTCATCCGAGTATGAACAAGGCTTTTCCTTGCGCGCTGGGTGAGCAATTTTTCCGGTCGTCTTGTGCGGCCGCGTTCTTTCGTGGTCCCATCCGGTCCCGGGCTCGTGACAGGCGCGTTACGCGACCGCCGGCGGGCCGGACGGACGATCTCCGATGGGTGGGGCGATGATCAGTGTGCGCGCACGTCGGGCCGGCCGCCTGATGGCGGCGGCCGGGGCCGGCGCGCTGCTCGCCGCCGGCCTGAGCGGTGCCGGGGCCGAGGCCACGGGCACCCAGAACGCCGACCTCACGGTGTCGTACCAGTGCGCGTTCCCCGCCGGGCCGCAGCAGGTGAGCGTCCGCTACCGGGCGCCGTTCCCGGCGTCGGCGCGGCCGGGCGAGCAGGTGCGGCCGGGCGACGCGACGGCGACCCTGACCGTCCCGCGCGCCGCCCTTGCGGACCTCGACGCGGCGAAGGTCGGCGGGACCGTGCAGGTGGCGGCGCAGACCACGCAGAACGGGACGGCCGCCAAGGCGGACTGGCCCGCGTTCACCGTCGAGCCCGCGGCCGTGCCCGGCGACGGCGAGGGGGACGTGACGCTCACCGCGTCCGGGCGGCCCACCGCCGCGACCGCCGGGCCCTCGGGCACCCTCTCGTTCAGCCTCGGCGAACTCGACCTGGGCCTCGGGCCCGCGCCCGCGCCCGCCGCCGGCGGCACCAAGGAGACCCCTGTCGCCTGCAGCCCCGCGCAAGGACAGGCGCGGGTCCTCGCGGCGGTCCCTGTGGTGGCGGACGGCACCGCGCCCGCCCCCGCCCCGTCCCCCAAGGCGACCGCGGCGGTGCCCGCGGGGGAGGCCCCGCCGGACTGCCAGGACCTCAAGGAGCCCGGATGGCTGATCTCCGGCTGCGTCTACATGAACGGCTTCGCGAACGTGCGCAAGCTCGACGGCGCGACCGTGCTCAATGACCCGGCCGCCCCGAACCCGGCGCTGACGAACGTCGAGTACAACATCGTCCCGAACCTGCCCACGGGCACCGGGACGGACGTCCGCTTCCGGTTCCACGAGCCGCTGCGCTCGAAGGCGACCTTCCTGACGTTCGGCTTCATGCCCACGACGGCCACGATGGAGATGGACCAGGTCGGGCTCGGCACGGAGACCTCCGCGCCGTACGAGAAGGGCCAGACGCGGCAGCGCGTCCAGGCCCGGATGCGCGTCACGATCCGGCTGTACGACGTGACGGTCAACGGGACGCCGCTGGACGTCGGCGCGCACTGCGCGTCCGACCGGGCGGTGGACATCGAGCTCGGCGACGCCCCGGGCGCCGACATCACCAACATCGTCAAGGGCGGGACGCTCCACGGCTCCTTCGAGATACCGCCCTTCAAGGGATGCGGGTCGGGAGAGAACCTGGACCCGCTTTTCACCGGCGCCGTTTCGGGGCCCGGAAACTATCTGAAGGTCAGCCAGGGAACCATCTGCGGCCGCGCCGCGGCCACCTGCCCGCCGGCAATGCCGGAACTGAAGAGATAACGGCTCACCTGGCCCGGCGGCCGGGGAAAGACATGCCCGTCGAACGGGCATCATGCCTGCTCAGCATGCCCGAAAAAGCGTTGTCATTCGACAATAAAGGCCATGTGAGGCGGCGATTGAAACGTCTCAGAATTTGTCATCGGCGTCCGATGACGAATGCGGTTGACGGCGAGTAGCTTACCGGCGTAACACCACGGAAAACGGTTCTCAGGAGGTGATGCGGTATCGGGGGTGAGCAGCACATCGGATAACCGCGTTTCAGAGAATCGAGAGGTACCAGTGAAGACCACCAAGAACACCCGGCGCAGGGGCGGGATGCTCGCCGGCGCGGCCATCGCGCTCGGCGCCGCCGCCATCGCGTCGGCGATGCCGGCCTCGGCCGCCGCGCCGATCCACTACTCCTTCGACCTCAAGGGGTCGTCGTTCATCAAGGCGCCGAACGGCACCACCGCCCTCACCGGGAGCGTCGAGGCCGACCTCGACGTGACCAAGCCCGCCGACAACGTCACGGCGGACCTGACGCTGAACCCGACCAAGGGCAACTTCCAGATCCTCGGCATCCTGCCGGTGACCGCGGACATCGCCTTCGTCCAGCAGGGCAAGACCACCGGCACCTACGCCAACAGCGAGCTCACGACGGACTCCAAGATGTTCGTCAAGCTCGGCTCGTTCAACGTGTTCGGGGCCATCCCGATCGGCGGCGGCGACCAGTGCCAGACCACCCAGCCGTCGGACATCGTCCTCAAGTCGGACGGCAAGTTCATCCCCTCCAAGGGCGGCACGCTCAAGACGAGCGACTACTCGCTGTCCTCCATCGACAACTGCGGCCCGCTGACGGGGATCCTCAGCCTCTTCACCGCCGGGTCCGGCAACACGATCTCGCTCGACCTCACCGCCAAGGCGTAGTCCACGCCAAGGCGCGGGTCACCGCCAAGGCGCAGGCCCCGGCCTCGCCTGGCCGACGGCGTCGCCCCCGCCTCCCCGCCGGCGGGGGCGGACCCGTCACCGCACGTCGCGGACCCGGTCCGCGGCCCGGCATGCCCCCCAACCTCACGCACACGAGAGGTACGAGGTGAAACCGAAGAACATGTCCCGAAGAGTCAGGACCGGTACGGTCCTCGGCTCCACGGCGGGCCTGATGCTCGCCATGGCGAGCGTCGTGGCGGCGCCGGCGGCGTCCGCCGACGCCGGCCTGACCCTCAAGTACCGGTGCAGCTACCCGCTGATCGGGCAGCAGGACCTCAACGTCGCGATCTCCACCGACATCCCGGACAAGGTCGCGCTGAACACCCCGTCGCCCACGATCAACATCAAGGCGGTCTCGACCGTCAGCGCCGACACCACGTTCGGCCTGTGGACGACCCTCACCAAGAAGCTGACCGGCACGGCGAAGGCGCAGGCGTCGCTCGTCGCGCCGCAGTACCCCAGCGGGCTGCCGCTGAAGCCGAACATGACGCTGGCCGACGCGAACGTCCCCGACTCGGGGCCGTTCGACATCACCGCCACCGGCACGCAGGTGCCGCTGACGTTCAACAAGGCCGGCTGGGCGCAGATCACGGTCGGCAACCTCGACCTGGCGATCAGCCCGCTCGGCGCGGACGGCAAGCCCACCGGGCTCGGCCAGATCAACGCGTCCTGCAAGCAGCTGCCGGGGCAGAACAACGTCCTGAAGCAGTTCCTCATCGACGACGGCACCAACCCGCCGAAGCCGGACCCGGTCCCGGGCAAGTACCCGGCGCCGAACCCGGTGCAGACCCTCGCGGGCGACCTGCCGTCCTCGCCGGAGAAGTCGCTGCAGTACACCTGCCCGTACCCGCTGGTGGGCGACGGCGACCTGACCGTCAAGGTCAAGTCGAACTTCCCGACCGAGGTCCCGGTGAACACCACCGCGCAGGACTTCATCTCGCAGGCGATCCAGGTGACGTCCGTCTCCACCGTTCCCGCGGACGTCAACGAGAACGGGCTCCAGCAGCTCGGCGCCGTGCAGATGGACGGGACCGCCCTGGCGCACCCGACCATCACGGTCCCGGAGATCGCCAACCCCGTGCCGCTGCAGATGGCGCTGAAGCTCGACAAGACGAAGGTGCCCCCGACCGGGCCGGTCTCGATCAACGGCCCGGGCAAGGCCCCGGCGCTGTCGTTCACCAAGACCGGCGCCGGCAAGGTCGCCCTGGACGACATCGACATCCAGAACTTCACGACCTACGACGCCGACGGCAACCCCGCCAACCTCGGCGACTTCACCTGCCACCTGAAGTCCGGGCAGGACAACACCCTGTTCAGCTTCACGATCAAGGACGGCGGCACGACGACGCCGCCCGACGCGACGGCTCCGTCCGTGCCGGCGAACGTGAGCGGCACGGCGACCGGTGGCTCGGTGGCGCTGAAGTGGGACGCCTCGACCGACAACGACGGTGGCTCGGGCGTCAAGGGCTACTACGTGACGGTGGACGGTAAGAAGGGCGACCTGGTGACGGGTACGTCCACGACCGTCTCCGGTCTGGCCGACGGTGACCACACCTTCGCGGTGTCGGCCGTCGACAACGCGGGCAACGAGTCCGCCGCGTCGGCTCCGGTCACGGTGAAGGTCGCGACGGGCCCCGGCCCGGACAAGACCGCCCCGTCGGTTCCCGCGAACGTCAAGGGCACGGCGAACAACGACTCGGTCGCGCTGTCCTGGGACGCCTCCACCGACAACGACGGTGGCTCGGGCGTCAAGGGCTACTACGTGACGGTCGACGGTAAGAAGGGCGACCTGGTGACGGGTACGTCCACGACCGTCTCCGGTCTGGCCGACGGCGACCACACCTTCGCGGTGTCGGCCGTCGACAACGCGGGCAACGAGTCCGACCCGTCCGCGCCGGTCACCGTGAAGGTCGCGACGGGCCCCGGCCCCGACAAGACCGCCCCGTCCGTCCCGGCGAACGTCAAGGGCACCGGGTCCGACGACGGTTCCGTGGCGCTGACCTGGGACGCCTCCACCGACAACGACGGCGGCTCCGGCGTCAAGGGCTACTACGTGACCGTGGACGGCAAGAAGGGCGCCGCCGTGGTCACCGGCACCTCGACCAAGGTCACCGGCCTGGCCAAGGGCGACCACACCTTCGCGGTGTCGGCCGTGGACAACGCGGGCAACGAGTCCGACGCGTCCGCGCCCGTCACGGTGACCGTGCCCGGCACGCCGACCGGCGGCGGCGCGGCGTTCACGCTGTCCGGGTCGTCGACCATCAAGGGCCTGAACGGCAAGGTCGCGCTGAACGGCGCGGTCAACGCCACGGTCGACGGCGGCGGCAAGGTCTCCGCGGACCTGACGCTGAACCCGACCACCGGCACCTTCTCGCTGTTCGGGTTCATCCCGGCGACCGCCGACATCGCCTTCGCCCCGCAGGGCAAGACGACCGGCACCCTGTCGGGCACCACCCTCAGCACCGACACCAAGACCGTCGTCAAGATCCCCTCGATCAAGGTGTTCGGGATGGACCTCGGCGTCGGCAGCACCTGCCAGACGAGCGCCCCGGCCGACATCCCGCTGAAGTCCACCAACTTCAGCGTGGCGGGCGGCGGGACGCTCACGGGCACCTACACCCTGCCCGGCCTGACCGGCTGCGGCTTCCTGACCCCGCTGGTCAGCGCGCTGGCCGCCGGCCCGGGGAACACGATCGACCTGAAGGCCGCGCCGAAGAAGTGATCCTCCGGCAGTGACCGAACGGTCCTGATTCCGGCCCCCGCCGCTCTTCCAGGGACGGCGGCGGGGGCCACCTCCCCGCACCTCCCCGCGTCCCTCGCACCCCCGCATCCCTCGCAGGACGAGCACCAGGAGAGACAGCAGTGAGAGCCACGAGGAGAACGGCCGGGCGGACGGCCGGGAACGCGGCCGTCGCGTGCGCCGTCGCGCTCGCGTCCGGCGCCGCCGCCCTCGCCGGGACCGCGGCGCCCGCCGCGGCCGACCCGGTCTCGCTGACCCTGGGCTACCACTGCGTGTTCCCGCTGATCGGCCCGGAGCCGGTCAGCGTCAAGATCAGCACCGATGTGCCGAAGACCGTGGTCAGCGGCCAGCAGGTGCCGGGGTTCACGGTGGACTCCGTCTCCACCGTCAGCGCCGGCTCGACCCGCGGCCTGGCCGCCGTCGGGACCGCGAAGCTCGACGGCACCGCGCTGGCGAAGGCGTCGATCACGGTGCCCGACGTGCCGTCCGGGCTGGCCGTGCCCGTCACCTCGAAGCTCGACACCACCGCCGTCCCCGCCGAGGGCGCCTTCGACGTCCACGCGCGCGGCACGACCGTCCCGCTGACGTTCCGCAAGACCGGCAAGGGGACGATCCGGGTCGGGGACCTCGTGCTCACGCTGACGCCGTCGATCGCCGACGGCGGCCCGTCCGGGCTCGGCACCTTCGAGTCCGAGTGCACGCAGGACCCCGGGCAGGACGATGTGCTCGCGACCTTCGACGTCGTCGACTCCACGCCCGCCCCGACCCACCACGACTACACGGTGCGGGGGACGGCGGCCGTCAAGGCGGGCGCCGGGACCGTCCCGCTCAACGGCTCCCTCAGCGCCGACATCGACCCGGGCACCGGGAACGTCACCGGCGCCCTCGACCTCGACCCCGCCACAGGCGCCCTCAAAGCCTGGGGGTTCCTGCCGGTCACGGCGGACGTCGCGTTCGGGCGGCCCGCCGCGACCACCGGGAAGTTGGCCGGCGCCGCGCTGACCGCCGACGCCGCCCTGGACGTGCGAGTGGCGTCGTTCGCGGTGTTCGGGCTCCCGGTCGGCGGCGGCGATCAGTGCCGGACGGCCGCGCCCGCCGACGTCCCGCTGGACTCCGGCGGCCCCTTCGACCCGGCGCTGGGCGGACGGCTCGCGAGCACCGGCTTCACGCTTCCCCCGCTCCAGGACTGCGGCGTGCTGACCGGGCTGCTCGGCTCGTTCACCTCCGGTCCCGGCAACACGGCCGACCTGACCCTCACCCCGAAGGAGCAGGGCTGATGCAGGTCCGCACGCACCCCGCCCGCCGCAGGCGCCCCGCCGTCGACGCGCATCCGAGCGCCGGTGCGCACGCCGCCGCCGGCGCGCACGCCGCTCGCCGCATGCGCCGTGTACGCCGCATGCATCATGTACGGCTCGTCGCCGCACTCGCGGCGTTGACGGCGTTGACGGCGGCGACCGCCGGGACCGCCGAGGCGGCGCCCGCCCGTCCCGTCGCCGCCCCGTCCGGCCTCGCCGCGTCCGACCCGGCTCCGCCCGGCGATGCCTTCTACACGCCGCCGGACCCGCTGCCCGCCGGCGCGCCCGGCGACGTCATCCGGTCCCGGCCGTCGAAGGCCGGCCCGCCCACCGCCCGCAGGCTGGCCGACGCCTGGCAGGTCATGTACCTGTCCACGGACGCGCTCGGCAGGCCGGACGCGGTCACCGGGACGGTCCTGGTCCCGAAGAACGCGGACCGGGCGAAGGCGCCGATCATCGGCTGGGGGCCCGGCACCAGCGGCCCGGCGTTCCAGTGCGCCCCGTCCAAGTTCATCGACGAGGGCGCCTTCTACGAGCAGTCCGCGCTGAACGAGATGCTCCAGGCCGGGTACGCGGTCGCCGTCCCGGACTACGAGGGCTACCACGCCGATCCGAAGACCACCTACGTCGCCGGGAAGTCGATGGGGCCCGCCCTCATGGACGCCGTCCGCGCCGCGCAGCGGCTGCCCGACGCGGGCCTGTCGAAGGACGCGAAGGTCGTCTTCCGCGGCTACTCGCAGGGCGGTGGCGCCGCCATGTGGGCGGGGCAGCTCCAGCCCGCCTACGCGCCGGAGCTGAACCTCGTCGGCGTGGTCGGCGGCGGCGTCCCCGCCAACCTCGCGCTGGTCGCGCTCGGCCTGGAGGGCAAGAAGCCGTTCGGGTTCCTGCTCGACGCGCTGATCGGCCTCGACAACGCCTACCCGGAACTGAATCTGGCCTCCTATCTCAACGACGCCGGAAAAGCCGCCGTCGCCGGAATGCAGCAGCACGACTGCACCCTCGAACTGCTGCTGAACTATCCGGGCAAGAAGGTGGCCGACTACTTCACCACGAACCCGCTGGGCACGAAACCGTGGGCGGACCGCGTCACCGAGAACCGGCTCGGCGGAACGCCCATCAAGGTGCCCGTCCTGCAATACCACTCCGACGCGGACGAGATCGTCGCGTTCAATCAGGCGAACACGCTCCGGCAGCAGTACTGCACCGAGGGCGTTCCCCTCACCTGGAAGGTGTGGAACGGCCTGAGCCACATCACGCTCGTGTACCGCGGAAACGCGGACGCCATGGCGTTCATCGCGGACCGGCTCGCCGGGAAGCCCGCGACCTCGAACTGCCCCACCACCCCGAGTTCCTGAAGGAGAGTTCGATGATTCGGCGATTGATCATCGGCACCGTGCTCGCGTCCGTGACGGCCGCGGCCGCCGCCGGCTGCGGCGGCGACAAGGCCAAGCCGGAGGTCGCGTGGGCCGGGAAGGTCTGCGACGGCGTCACCGCGAGCGGCGCCGGCCTGTCCTTCCCCCAGATCGACCCGAAGGACGGCGCGAAGTCCGCCAAGGCCCTCGCCGGCTTCCTCACCGCCATGGAGAAGCGGCTCCAGAGCATGGAGACCCGGCTCCAGGGCGCGGGTGCGCCGCCCGTCGACAACGGCCAGGCGGCCCTGAACACGGCACTGGCCAACCTGCGCGGCACCGAATCGGCGGTGCGGACCGCGTCCACCGGCCTCGCCAAGGCGAAGGTGACCGACGCGAAGTCGTTCAAGGCGGCGGTCACCGAGGCGGGGCAGGCGATGCAGAAGGTGCAGACCTACCAGGGCCCCACCAAGGACCTGCGCACCGACCCGGCCCTGGCCAAGGCGTTCGACCAGGCCGGCTCGTGCAGGACGCACCAGCTGTGAACGCCGAGGTCAGGAACACCGAGGCCAGACGCATCGAGGCCAGGCGCACCGAGATCAGGGGCACCGCGATGGCGCGCCGCGCGATCGCCGGCCTCGTCCTCGCGTCACTCGCCGCCGCGCCGCTGGCCGGATGCAGCGGCGACGACGGCGGCGGCCCGGGCACCACGGCCGCCGCCGCGCCGACCGCCACCGGTTCGGCCCCCACGACGAAGGCGGAGCCGCGCCGGAAGGCGACGCGGGCGACGGTCGCCTGGGCGGGACGGGTGTGCCGCGCGATGCCGCCGGGCATCACCGACTCGCCGCTGCCCAAGATCAAAGCCCAGGACGTCGCCGCGTCCGAGCGCGCCATCGCCGCGTACATGACCGGGATGGCGAAGCGCCTCGACACCGTGCGCACCCGCCTCCAGCAGGCCGGATCGCCGCCGATGGCGGACGGGCGGACCGTGCTGGACGCGACGCTCAAGGACCTGGAGACCACCGGGCGGCAGCTGCGGGACGCGGCGTCCGGGCTGCGCACCGGCCGGGTCGGCACGCCCGAGTTCCGGACGGCGCAGGCGAACGCGGGGGCGGCGATGCGCCGGCTCGGCGGCTACCGGCCGCCGACGAAGGCGCTGCGCGCGTCCCCCGCGATCGGCGACGCCTTCACCCGCGCCGCCCCCTGCGCGAAGCCCGGCGTATGAGGGCGGGCGGACGCGCGGTCACTTCGCGCCGGCGGACTTCATGCACGCGAGGAGGGCGCCCTGCATGCGGGTGTCGCCCGGGCCGGAGGTGGGCTGCCAGTGGCTGACGTCGTCGGGGACCTTGACGCCGTGCGCGCGCATGCACGCGACGAACTCGTTGACGACCTTGCTCGGCGCGGAGGAGACCTGCGGGGCGCCGGGGGACGCGGCGGAACCGCCGCCGCCCCCGCCGGAACCGCTGCCGGACGGCGCGCCGGACGGGGCGCCCGGCGTGCCGCCGCCGGACGGGGCCGCGGAACCGGCAGGGGTGGGCGGGGCGGACGCGGACGACGGGCCGCCGCCGTCGTCGTCACCGCCGCCGCAGGCGGTGAGGGAGAGCGCCGGCGCGAGCAGCAGGACTGCGAGATGACGTCGGTTCACTTCGGTTCCTTCCCGCGGGGTGGGCCTTGACGATAGCCGGTCCCGCGCCGTTCGCGCGCCCCCTCCCGGCGGCCGCGGAAGGTGTTATCCGGTGCCAAATAATTGTTCATGATCATCGAGAACATGTCAGTTCGGGATAGAAGAGCGCGGGGCCGGTGATTTTCGTCTCCCCGGTTCTTGCGAATCGAATTTACCCGCCAGTAGTTTTCCTGGACCATGCGAACGCGAAAGGAGGCCCGGCCGTGGCGGCACCGATCATCGAATTCCCGCTGAGCGCGCTGCGCCAGGCGGGGCGGCTGTTCGCGCTCGGCGCCACCGTGCTCGGCATGTCGTTCCGCCGGCCGTTCCAGTTCCGCGAGTTCGTCGAGCAGTTCTGGTTCATCGCCAGCGTCACGATCCTGCCGACCGCGCTCGTGTCGATCCCGTTCGGCGCGGTGACCTCGCTGCAGGTCGGCTCGCTCACCCAGCAGTTCGGCGCGCAGTCGTTCACCGGCGCCGCCAGCGTGTTGGTGGTGATCCAGCAGGCGAGCCCGATGATCGTGGCGCTGCTGGTGTCCGGGGTGGCGGGCTCGACGATCTGCGCGGACATCGGCGCCCGGACGATCCGCGAGGAGCTGGACGCGATGGAGGTGCTCGGCGTCTCGCCCGTCCAGCGGCTCGTGGTGCCGCGCGTGCTGGCCTGCGTCGCGGTCGCGCTGCTGCTGAACGGCCTGGTCTCGGTCGTCGGCGTCGCGGGCGGCTACTACTTCAACGTCATGATGCAGGGCGGCACGCCCGGCGCGTACGTCGCGAGCTTCTCCGCCCTGGCGCAGCTCCCCGACATCTACGTGGGGGAGGCGAAAGCGCTGCTGTTCGGGTTCGTCGCGGGCGTGGTCGCCGCGTACCGGGGCCTGAACCCGAAGGGCGGGCCGAAGGGCGTCGGCGACGTCGTCAACCAGTCCGTCGTCATCACCTTCCTGCTGCTGTTCCTGATGAACCTCGTGATCACCGGGATCTACCTGCAGGTCGTCCCGCCGAAGGGAGGCTGACATGAGCCTTCTCTCTCTGAGGGGACGACCCCCCAGACCCCCCGGCAAACGCCTTTTGACGGTGGTCAGAGGCGGCCCCAACCGGTGGTTCGCGTGGCTGGACCAGCCCGGTGACCAGGGCACCTTCTACGTCAAGGCGCTGCTGTGGACGCCGCGCGCCCTGCACCGCTACCGCAAGGAGGTGCAGCGGCTGCTGTCGGAGGTCGCGTTCGGCAGCGGCGGCCTCGGCGTGATCGGCGGGACGATCGGCGTGATGGTCGCGATGACCCTCGCGACCGGCGTCGTCGTCGGGATGCAGGGCTACTCCGCGCTCCAGCAGATCGGGACGTCGGCGTTCACCGGGTTCGCGTCCGCCTACATCAACACGCGCGAGATCGCGCCGGTCGTGTCGGGCCTCGCGCTGTCGGCGACGGTCGGCGCCGGGTTCACCGCGCAGCTCGGCGCGATGCGGATCAGCGACGAGGTGGACGCCCTGGAGGTGATGGGCATCCCGAGCCTGCCGTACCTGGTGACGACCCGGATCATCGCGGGCGCGGTCGCGATCGTCCCGCTGTACGCGGTCGGGCTGCTGTGCGCGTACCTCGCGTCCCGCGAGGTCACGGTGAAGGTGAACGGGCAGTCGGCGGGCACCTACGACCACTACTTCGGGCTGTTCCTGTCGCCGACGGACGTGGTGCTGTCGTTCCTCAAGGTGCTGGTGTTCAGCGTCCTGGTGATCCTGTCGCACTGCTACTACGGCTACCGCGCGGCCGGCGGCCCCGCCGGTGTGGGCAAGGCCGTCGGCCGGGCGGTCCGCACGTCGATCGTGCTGATCAGCGTGAGCGACTTCTTCTTCAGCCTCGCGGTCTGGGGCACCAACACGACGGTGAAGGTGGCCGGATGAACGCCCGGCGCGAGGCCCGCAGGCGCAGACGGGCGGGACGCGAGCCGGTCGCCGAGCGGCGGCTCGCGGGGGTGGCGTTCCTGCTGGTGCCGGCGCTGCTGGTCTGGCTGTCGATCGCGTTCTACGACAAGGCGTTCACCAAGGTCGACTGGGTGACGCTGAAGACGGCGAGCGCGGGCAGCGAGATGCACCCGCACGCGGACGTGAAGCTGCGCGGCGTCGTTGTCGGCGAGGTGCGGACGGTGTCGTCCAACGGCGGCGTCGCGACGCTGAAGCTGGCGATCCAGCCGGACAAGGTGAGGCTGCTGCCGAGCAACGTCACGGCGCAGCTGCTGCCGACGACGCTGTTCGGGCAGCGGTTCGTCGCGCTGATCCCGCCCGCCGACCCGAGCCCGGCGCGGCTGACGGCGGGCAGCACCATCAGCCAGGACCGCTCGTCCAACGCGATCGAGCTGCAGCGGGTGATGGACAACCTGTACCCGCTGCTCACCGCCGTGCAGCCGGCGCAGCTGTCGGCGACGCTGACGGCGGTGTCGCAGGCGCTGAGCGGGCGCGGCGGGCAGCTCGGCGACACCCTCGTGGAGCTGGACGCCTACCTGAAGAAGATCAACCCGAGCCTGCCCGCGCTGAACCGGGACATCCGGGAGCTGGTCGCGGTCAGCAACGCCTACAGCGAGGCGGCGCCCGACATCCTCCAGGCGCTCAACGACTTCAGCTACACGACGCGGTCGATCGTCCGCCAGAAGGACGATCTCAGCCGGCTGTACGCGACCGTCACCGGAGCCTCGCAGGACATGTCGGACTTCCTGCACGAGAACTCGGCCAACTTCATCGGGCTCGCCGCCGACAGCCGCGCCTCGCTGCAGGTGCTCCAGAAGTACTCGCCCGAGATGCCCTGCACGCTGCGGATGCTGAACGACTTCATCCCCCTGATGGACAAGGTCCTCGGCAAGGGGACGGACCGGCCGGGCCTGCACGTCGACGTGACGACCGTCCGGAACAAGGGCCGGTACGTCCCCGGCAAGGACGCGCCCCGCTACACCGACAAGAGCGGCCCGCACTGCTACCCGGCGGGCGGCCCCGCCACCGTCAGGTCGGCGCCCCCGAACGCGGCCACGCCGGTCGCGGTCGCGCCCGGAGCGCTCGGCCTGCCGAACTCCCCGGAGGAGAACCGCCTCGTCAACGAGCTGCTGGCGCCCGGCCTCCAGGAGGTCCCCGAGGACCTGCCGGACTGGAGCAGCGTGCTCCTCGGGCCCGTCTACCGCGGCACGGAGGTGCGGATCCGATGAACCGGAGGGGACTGCTCGGCCCGCTGTGGAAGTCGCTCGCGTTCGTCGTCGTGACGGTCGTCGCGACCGCGATGCTGGCGCTCACCATCGCGCAGACCGGCGGCGGCGGATCGGTGACGTACCGGGCGCGGTTCACCGACGCGTCCGGGCTCCGCGACGGCGACAGCGTGCGGATCGCCGGCGTCCAGGTCGGGCGGGTCGGCGGGATCCGGGTCGTCGGGCGCCGACAGGCGCTCGTCACCTTCAAGGTCGACCGCGGCCGCGCGCTGCCCGCCTCGTCCACCGCGACGATCAAGTACCTGAACCTGATCGGCCAGCGGTACCTCGAGATCGGCCGGGGGACGGGCGGCGCCGGCGCGCTGCCGCCCGGCGCGACGATCCCGGTCGACCGGACGGCCCCGGCGCTGAACCTGACGCAGCTGTTCAACGGGTTCCAGCCGCTGTTCCAGGCGCTGTCGCCGAAGGACGTCAACCAGCTCGCCGGGTCGATCGTCCAGGTGCTCCAGGGCGAGGGCGGGACCGTCGAGGACCTGCTGTCCACGGTCGGCTCGCTGACCAGCGGCATCGCCGACAAGGACCAGGTCATCGGGCAGGTCATCGACAACCTCAACGCCGTCCTCGACACCGTCAACGCGCGCGGCGACGACCTGTCGAGCCTCATCACGACGCTGCGGCGGCTCGTGTCGGGCCTCGCCGGAGACCGGACGTCCATCGGCGAGGCGGTCAGCGCGCTCGACGACCTCGCCGGCGTCACCACCGACCTCCTCCGGGAGGGCCGCGAACCGCTCAAGCAGGACATCGCGCAGCTCGGGCGGCTGTCCACCAACCTCAACGAGGACTCCCCGACCGTCGACCGGTTCCTGCGGACGCTGCCGGTGAAGATGGCGGCGATCGGCCGGATCGGCTCGTACGGGTCGTGGATGAACTTCTACATGTGCGAGGCGTCCGTGACCGGCGTGACCTACAAGCAGTACCCGGGCGAGAGCCACCCGGCGCCGTCGGGCGTGCGGTCCGACGCGGCGAGGTGCGGGTCGTGAGGCGGCCGCGGCTGAAGCCGGTCCGGGAGCGCAACCCGGTCCTCGTCGCGATCGTGTCGATCACGCTGCTCGTCGCCGCCGGGCTCGCGGCGTTCAACGCCAAGGACCTGCCGCTGATCGGCGGCGGCACCACCTACCGGGCCGACTTCAGCGAGGCGGCCGGGCTGCGGCCCGGCAACGAGGTCCGCGTCGCCGGCGTCAAGGTCGGCGAGGTCACCGGCGTCCGGCTGGCCGGCGCGAAGGTCGCGGTCGCGTTCCGCGTGAAGCGCACCTGGGTCGGCGACGCCAGCACCGTCGCGATCGCGATCAAGACGCTGCTCGGCGACAAGTACCTCGCCGTCGACCCGCTCGGCCCGCGCCGGCAGGACCCGGGACGGACGATCCCGCTGGCCCGGACGACGTCCCCCTACGACGTGACGCAGGCGTTCCAGGACCTCGCCACCACGACCGGGCGGCTCGACTCGCGGAAGCTCGCCGAGAGCCTCGACGCCATCTCCGGCGCGTTCGCGCACACCGCGCCGAGCGTCCGGCAGGCCCTCGACGGGGTGTCCGCGCTGTCGAAGACCATCTCGTCGCGGGACTCCCAGCTGTCCCGGCTGCTGGCGAACACCCGGCAGATCACCGGGACGGTGTCCGGGCAGACCGAGGACGTCCAGGCGCTGCTGCGGGACGGGAACCTGCTGCTCGGCGAGATCGGCCGCCGCCGCGAGGCGATCCACGGGCTGCTCGTCGGCACGCAGTCGCTGTCGCAGCAGATCAGCGGGCTCGTCGACGACAACCAGAAGCAGCTCGACCCGACGCTGCGCGCGCTCGGCCGCGTCACCGACCTGCTCCAGAAGAACCAGGAGAACCTCGACCGGGCGCTGAAGACCGCGGGCCCGTACACGCGGCTGCTCGGCAACACGATGGGCAACGGCCGCTGGCTCGACGGGTACCTGTGCGGGCTCGTCCCGAAGGACTACGCGCCGAAGACGACACCGGAGAAGGGCTGCATGCCGCCCGGGAAGGGCGGGCACTGATGCTGCGCAAACTCGCCGGCCCGGCCACGCTGGTCGCAGCGGGCCTCGCCGTCATCGTCGCCGCCGCCATCGCGTTCCTCGTCCTGCGGCCCCCGGCCGGGACCCGGATCACCGTCTACTTCCACGACGCCGTCGGTGTCTACAAGGGCTCCGACGTGCGGGTCCTCGGCGTGAAGGTCGGCACGGTGAACTCCGTCCGGGCCGAGGGAACGCAGGTCAGGGCCGAGATGACGGTCGACCGCGGGATCGACGTCCCGGCGGGCGCGAACGTCGTCGCGATCGCGCCCAGCCTGGTCGCCGACCGGTACGTCCAGCTGACGCCCGCCTACACCGGCGGCCCGAAGATGGCGGCCGGCGCGGTGATCCCCGTCGAGCGGACCGCGACGCCCGTCGAGCTCGACCAGATCTACGCCAGCATCACCCGGCTGTCGAAGGAACTGGGACCGGACGGGGTCAACAAGGACGGCGCCCTGTCGCGCGTCCTCGGCACCGGTGCCGAGAACCTCCAGGGCAACGGCCAGGACATCCGCACCACGACCGAGCGGATGGCGCAGGCCGCGCGGACCCTCTCCGGCTCGCAGAAGGACCTGTTCTCCACGATCTCGAACCTGTCGACGTTCACCTCGATGCTCAAGACCAACGACGGGCAGGTCCGGCAGGCCGAGCAGCGGCTCGCCGACGTCACCGGATTCCTCGCCGACGACCGGCAGGAGCTGGACGCGGCGCTCAAGGCGCTCGCCGCCGCCCTCGCCAAGGTGAAGGTGTTCGTGCACGACAACCGCGAGCAGATCCGCACCGACGTGCGGAAGCTGTCGAAGATCACGCAGCTGCTGGCGGACCAGCGCCGGTCCCTCGCCGAGGCGCTGGACGACCTGCCGCTCGCCGTCACCAACGTCCTCGACGCCTACGACCCGGCGACGCGGACGCTGATGGGCCGCGGCGACCTCAACGAGATGAGCCCGCCGCTGCCGGCGACCGGACGCGCGGCGCCCGCGGGACCGGCGGCGCCGTCCGGCGGCACGGGGAAGGGGGCGCCATGAGCCGCGCGAAGACCCGGCGGGCCCGGAACACGGCCCTCGCCGCCGCGCTCGCCGCGGTGACGCTCGGCGGCTGCGGCCCGCTCGGGGTCGGCGGCGGCGTGCAGGACCTGCCGCTGCCCGGCGGCGCCGACCTCGGCGACCACCCGTACACGGTGAAGGCGGAGTTCGCGAACGTGCTGAACCTCGTCCCGCAGTCCGCGGTGAAGGTCAACGACGTCGCGGTCGGCCGGGTGGAGAAGGTGGCGCTGCCCGCCGGCGGCTGGACCGCCGAGGTCACCATGCGGATCAACGGCGATGTCCGGCTGCCCGCCGGCGCGTACGCGCAGCTGGAGCAGTCGAGCCTGCTGGGCGAGAAGTTCGTCCAGCTCAGCGCCGGACCCGAGCGCACCGGACTCCCGGGGGGCGCCGCCGCGCCGGGCGGTGCCGCGCCGGGCGGGCCCGCGCCGTCCGCGAGCACGGGAAGGCTCGCGGACGGTGCGGTGATCCCGCTGTCGCGCACCAACCGGAACCCGGAGGTCGAGGAGGTGTTCGGCGCGCTGTCGATGCTGCTCAACGGCGGCGGGATCGCGCAGCTGCGCACCATCACCACCGAGATGAACAAGGCGCTGGACGGCAACGAGCCGCAGATCCGGTCGCTGCTGGAGCAGGCGCGCAGGCTCGTCGGCGACCTCGACGCCAACAAGCAGGGCATCACCGACGCCCTCGACGGCGTCAACCGCCTGTCGTCCACCCTGCGCGCGCGCCAAGGGCAGATAGGCGTCGCGCTCGACGACATCGAGCCCGGCCTGAAGGTGCTGGAGGAGCAGCGCGGCGCGCTCGTCCGGATGCTGAACTCGCTGAACGAGCTGTCGGGGGTGGCCGTCACGACCGTCGAGCGGAGCAAGGACGACCTCGTCGCCGATCTCAAGGCGCTCGAACCGACGCTGCGCAGGCTGTCGGACGCCGGGCACGACCTGCCGAACGCGCTGCAGGTCATGCTCACCTACCCGTTCACCGACGCCGTCCTGCCCGCGGTGAAGGGCGACTACCTGAACGTGTACCTCCAGGTCGCCGCGCAGCCGGGGACCCAGATCGTCCCGCCGGTGACGCCGCTGCCGACCAGCGGCGACGGAAGGCCCGCGGGCGGCCCGACGGGACAGGGGGGCTGACCGGGATGCTGACCATCGGCACCAGGATCAAGAACATCGTCTTCCTCCTCGTCGGGGCGCTCGCGATCTGCTACGTCGGCCTGAACTACGCCGACCTCGGCGGCTACGTCGGGCTGAAGGACTACTACGTCGTCAAGGTCGACCTGCCCGAGGCGGGCGGGCTGGCGAAGAACGCCGACGTCACCTACCGGGGCACCTCGGTCGGCCGCGTCGGCGGCCTCGACCTCACCGCCGACGGCGTCATCGCGGACCTGCGGATCCGCAGGTCCGCGCCGAAGGTGCCGCGCGACACCCAGGCCGTCGTGGCGAACCGGTCCGCGATCGGCGAGCAGTACATCGACCTGCGGCCCCGCACGAACACCGGCCCCTACCTCGCCGCGGGCTCGGTCATCCCGCGCTCCTCCGCCACCACCCCGGCGCCCGTCACCGACCTGCTGACCAGCGTGAACGACCTCGCCGCGTCCGTCCCGACCGGCTCGCTGCGGACGGTCGTCGCCGAACTCGGCCGCGCCTTCGCCGGGGAGGGGCCCGACCTCCAGGTGCTGCTGGACAGCAGCCACACCCTCACCGAGGCCGCCGACCGGAACATCGAGCCGACGCGCTCCCTCATCGGCGACGGCCAGACCGTCCTGCGCACGCAGGACGAGGAGTCCGGCGCGCTCAAGTCGTTCGGCCGCGACGCCCGGCTGCTGGCGGCGCAGCTGCGCGCCTCCGACCCCGCGTTCCGCCGGCTCGTGTCCACCGCGCCCGGCGCCGCCGGGGAGCTCCAGGGACTCGTCCGCGACCTCGACCCGTCGATGAGCGTCCTCGTCGCGAACCTGCTCACCACGTCCCGCGTCCTCCAGCCCCGGACCGACGGCCTCGAACAGCTCCTCGCCAAGCTCCCCGCCGCCGTCTCGATGGGCCTGACCGTCGCGCACGACGGCCGCCTCAACTTCGGGATGGTCAACACCTTCTTCGACCCGCTGCCCTGCACGTCCGGGTACGGCGGGACGCAGTACCGGAACGGGCTCGACACGTCGCCCGGCCCCGCGCTCAACACCGCGGCCCGCTGCACGGCGCCCGCGTCCAGCGGGGTCAACGTGCGCGGGTCGGCCAACGCCCCGCACCCGCCCGTCCCGGCCGCGGCGCGTCCCGGCTCGGTCCTCGGCGGGACCGCGACGGCGTCGGCGCCCGCGGACGCCGCGCTGCCGGGAGCGCTCGCGCTGCCCGGCGTCGCGCCCGGACCGTCCGGGATGAGCGCGCTGCTCGGCCTGAACGGAGGGCACTGATGGCCACCACCGTGAAAGCCGAACCCCTGCCCCGGCCCCCCGCCCGTGCGAAACGCCGCCCCCTGCTCGCCGGGTGGGGCCTCATCGGCTGGGCCGCGGTCCTCGCCGCCGCCGCCTTCCTCGGCTGGACGGCCTTCACCCTCGTCACGGCGGGCGGCGACCGCGCGACCGGCCCCGAACGCGAGCGCGACCTCGTCCTGCGCAGCACCGGCCGCGAGATCGCCGCGCTGAACACCATGGACCGGTCCGACCCGTCCGCCGGGCTCAGGGCCTGGCTCGACGCGACCACCGGCCCCCTGCACGACCAGCTCCAGCGGGACGAACCGGCGAACCGCGCGAAGATCGGCGCGTCCCGGACCAGCGCATCCGCGACCGTCACCGGCGCCGCCGTCACCTCCCTCGACACCGCCGCCGGGAAGGCCCAGGTCATCGCGTCCGTGCAGGTCACCCTCACCCCGCAGGGCGGCACGCCCAGCCTGCAGCGCAAGCGGTTCGAGGCCGGCGCCGTCCGCACCGCGGCCGGCTGGAAGCTCGAATCGCTCACCGCACTCCCGGCCGGTGCCCGGTGAGCCGCCTCCTCGGCCTCGCCAGGCCGCTCGGGATTGCGCTCGGCCTCGTCCTGATCGCGCTGCTGCTGCACCCGGTCGCCGGACGGTTCCGCGACGGAGGCGCGGGCGCGGGGGGCACCCCGCACGACCGGGCCGTCCTCGACGGCGTCGCCACCACCGACGTCACCGGCGACGTGTCCACCGCGCTCAGCCGCATCTTCAGCTACACGCCGGCCGACGTGGACGCCGCGCGGCGCGCCGCCGCCGACGTGCTCACCGGCCCCGCCGCCGCGCAGTACACGAAGATCTTCGGGCAGGTGGCGCGGCAGGCGCCCGCCCAGCGCGTCACGCTCACCACCCGCGTCACCCGCGCCGGCGTCATCTCCCTGGTCGGCGACACCGCGCGGCTGCTGGTCTTCCTCGACCAGACCGCGACCCGCGCCGGAAGGCCCGACGGCACGCCCGCCGCCGCCCAGCTCACCGTCACCGCGCACCGCGACGACGGCCACTGGCGCATCACCGAGCTGAAGTCCGCGTGACCGGGAGGCCCGCCTTGCCGGAATCGGACACCCTGCAGAGCACCGACACCGTGCGGCGGACGGCCGCGTGCTGCGCCGTCCTCGCCGCCCTCTTCGCCGCCTGGGCCGGCTGGAACTGGTACACCGCCGCCCACGACGGCTCCTACGCCTACTCCCGCACCCGCGACGACGTCCTGCAGAGCGCCGAGCAGGGCGTCCAGAACCTCAACACCCTCGACTACCGCACCGTCGACGCCGGCCTGCGGACCTGGCTCGACTCCACCACCGGCGACCTCCACCGGCAGATCGCCCAGGACCGCGCCGGCTTCACCGACCGGGTCCGGACGGCCCGCACCGTCACCACCGCGAGGATCCTCGGCGCGGCCGTCTCCGAGCTCGACGAGCGGTCCGGCAAGGCGAGCGTGCTCGTCGCCGTCGAGACCACCGTCACCCCGCCGGGCGGCGCCCCCGTCACCAAGCAGAACCGGCTCGAAGGCCGCCTCGCCCGCACCGGCGGCGGCTGGAAGCTCAGCGACCTCGGCCAGGCCCCGACGGGCACGACGTGAGAGGACGGCCCGCCATGGCCGCGCACACCACCCGCATCCTCGGCGGCGCCCGCTGGCGGGCCGCCGCCTCCTCGCCCGCCGTCCTCGGGCTGCTCGCCGTGCTGCTCGCCGCGTCCGGCGTCTGGATGCACCGGCAGGCCCGCGATGTCCGCGCCGACCCCGCCGTCCGGAACACCGCCCTCACCGACAGCGCCGCCACCAGCGAGGTCAAGGGCGCCGTCGCCGACATGGTCGGCCGGCTGTTCTCCTACGCCTACACCGACCCGGGCCGTACCGACACCGCCGCGCGCACCTGCCTCACCGGCGCGGCCGTCCGCCAGTACGCGGCGCTGATGACCCGCGTCCGCACCGACGCGCCGAGGCAGAAGACCGTCCTCAGCACGAAGGTGACCGACAGCGCCGTCACCGACCTCCGCGACGGCCGCGCCCGCCTCCTCGTCTACGCCGACCAGCAGACGACCCGCACCAGCGACGGCAAGAGCACCACGTCCCCCGCCATGCTCGCCGTCACCGCCGTGCACCATTCCCGCCAATGGCGCATCACGAATATTGACACGTTCCAGCAGTAGCGAGCACCCCAGGTGGCCGGGCCGCGACCGGCCGTAGCGCAGCGAAAACGGTCCGTCCAACGCGTGTCCGGGCGACGATTTCCTTGGTCTTCCAGGAATTGCGAAACGTCACCGTCATCCGGCCCGCGCTTTTGTCAGTCGACTCCATGAAGGCGCGCCGAACGGTTTATTCCAGCGACAATCGGAATCGGGGTCCGATCCGCGATCCTGGGAGCGCCGCCGACCGGCGGGCCTGGGACAGGGGGATCGACGCGTGGTGCGAACGGGATTGGACATGCGGCCCTTCGAGGCCGTCCCGGCGGGCGTGGCCGAACGGCTGCGGCCCCAGGTGGGCCGGGCGGCGGACGAGGTCCTGAACGAGCTGCGGCGCGGCGATCCGCCGCTCGCCGACGAGGAGGCCGGGCGGGCGCGGGCCGGGATCGTCGCGGGGATCCGGCACTTCTGCGACCTGGTCGAGGACCCCGGCGCCGGCTGGGAGCGGGTGGCGGCGTTCTACCTGCGGGTCGGCCGGCACCTCGCCCGCGAGGGGCGCGACCCGGTGGAGGTGCAGCAGGCGCTGCGCCGCTCCGCGCTCGCGGCGTGGCGGACGCTCGCGGCCGTCCCCGGCGGCCTCGACCTCGACCTCGGCGCGCTCAGCCTCGTCGTGGACGCCCAGTTCTGCTACATGGACGCGGTGGCGGAGGTGATCGCCGCCGGGTACACGGCGGAGGTGGCCGCGCGCGCCGACGCGGGCGCGGGCGGCGAGCTGCGGGCCGCCGAGCGGCGGCGCCGCGCCCGGCTGCTGCACCTGCTGCTCGCCGACCCGCCCGCGGACGAGGCGCGGGTCGCGGCGCTGGCCGGGGAGGCCCGCTGGCCGCTGCCCGCGACGGTGGCGGTCGCGGTGGCGTGGCAGCGCCGCGAGAACGGCGTCCGGACGCCGCCGGCCCCGGCCGCCGACGGGCTGCTCTGCGACTTCGGGGCGCCGGAGCCGTGCCTGATCGTCCCGGACCCCGACGGCCCCGGCCGCCCCCGCCTCCCCGACGCGCTGCTCCGGGACTGGGCGGTCGCGGTCGGCCCGGCGGTGCCGCTCGCGCGGGCGCGGGACTCGCTGCGGTGGGCGCGCGAGACCCTGTCGCTCGCCGCGCGCGGGGTGATCCCGGACGGCGGGCTGATCCGCAGCGCCGAGCACGTCCCCGCGCTGGTGATCGCGCGGGCGGGCGAGCTGATCGACGACGCCGCCGCGACCCGGCTGGCGCCGCTCAGCGCCGTCCCGCCGGCGCGCAGGGAGCGGCTCGCGGAGACGCTGCTGGCCCTGCTGGAGCACAACTTCAACGCGGCGGACGCGAGCCGCCGGCTGCGCGTCCACCCGCAGACCGTCCGCTACCGGCTGCGGCATCTGCAGGACCTCTTCGGGGACGACCTGCGGGACCCGCGGCGGTGCCTGGAGATGGAGCTGATCCTGCACGCCCGGCTCGTGAACCGCGGTGCCGCGCGCTGACGACCCGTTTTTTGTCAATCCGGTGACAAAAGGACCGCCGAATCGTTGCGCCGCGTGCATGGTGCGCGACGGAGAGCGGCGCCATAGTCGGGGACCCCATGCCCGGCGGACCTCCAGTGAGGTGATGCTCCCATGTCCGGTGACGCCTACGACTTCGACGTGATCGTCGTCGGGTCAGGGTTCGGCGGCGGCGTGTCGGCGCTGCGGCTGGCGGAGAAGGGGTACCGGGTCGCCGTGCTGGAGGCGGGGCGCCGCTTCGACGAGCGGACGCTGCCGAAGACGTCGTGGCGGCTCCGCAAGTACGTGTGGGCGCCCCGGCTCGGGATGCGCGGCATCCAGCGCATGCACCTCGTAGGCGGGAAGGCGGGCGTGCTGGTCCTCGCGGGCGCGGGCGTCGGCGGGGGCTCGCTGGTGTACGCGAACACCCTGTACGTGCCGCCGGAGCCGTTCTTCAAGGACCGGCAGTGGGGCCACATCACCGACTGGCAGGACGAGCTGGAGCCGTTCTACCGGCAGGCGCAGAAGATGCTCGGCGTCACCGTCAACCCGCTCGTCACCCCGGCGGACGAGGCGATGAAGCGCGTCGCCGACCGGATGGGCGTGGGGGAGACCTACCATCCGACGCCCGTCGGCGTGTACTTCGGCGACAGGCCCGGCGAGGACCACGACGACCCGTTCTTCGGCGGCGCCGGCCCCCGCCGGACGACCTGCACCGCGTGCGGCTCCTGCATGATCGGCTGCCGGGTCGGCGCGAAGAACATGCTGACGAAGAACTACCTGTACCTGGCCGAGCAGGCCGGGGTGAAGGTGCTGGCCGACACGACCGTGACGGCGGTGACGCCCCTCGACGACGGCGCTGCGGGCGACGGCGCTGCGGGCGACGGCGCCGGGAGCGGCGGTTACCGGGTCGAGATCGAGCGCACCGGGCCGCTGCTGAAGCGCCGCCGGGCCCTGACCGCCGAGCACGTCGTGTTCGCCGCCGGCACCTACGGCACGCAGCGGCTCCTGCACCGGATGCGCGCCGCCGGCCGGCTCCCGCGCCTGTCGCCCCGGCTCGGCGAGCTGACCCGCACCAACTCCGAGGCGCTCCTCGGCGTCGAGCGGATGACGGTGTGGCACCGCAAGAAGGACGTCGACCACAGCACCGGCCTCGCCATCACCTCCTCGTTCCACCCCGACGAGAAGACCCACATCGAGCCGACCCGCTACGGCGCCGGCAACAACCTGATGGGGTTCATCCGGACGCTGCTGGTCGACGGCGGCGGCGCGCCGCGCTGGCTGAAGTTCCTCGGGCAGGCCGCCCGGCACCCGACGGTCATCCTGCGCGGCCTGTCGCTGAAGGACTGGGCGAAGCGCACCGTCATCGCGCTCGTCATGCAGACCGCCGACAACTCCATCACGGTCACCGAGAAGCGCGGCCTGCTGGGGCGCCGCCGCCTGTCCGCCGGGCTCGGCGAGGGCGAGCCGAACCCGACGTGGATCCCGGTCGCGCACAAGGCCGTCCGGATGCTCGCCGAGGAGCTCGACGCCACCCCCGGCGGGACCTGGTTCGACCTGTTCAACATCCCGACGACCGCGCACTTCATCGGCGGCTGCGTCATCGGCGAGACGCCCGAGACCGGCGTCATCGACCCCTACCACCGCGTCCACGGCCACCCCGGCCTGCACATCGTGGACGGCTCGGCGGTCACCGCGAACCTCGGCGTCAACCCGTCGCTCACCATCACGGCGCAGGCGGAGCGGGCGATGGCGTTCTGGCCGAACCGCGGCGAGAAGGACCCCCGCCCCGAGCCCGGCGCCCCGTACCGGCGCGTCGAGCGCGTCGCGCCCCGCTCCCCGGCCGTCCCCGAGAACGCGCCCGCCGCCCTGCCCCTCGTCTGACGGCCGCGCCGGCTCGCGGCCGGACCGCCGCCGCCGCGCGGCTGCGCGGAACGGGAACGGCCGCGCCGGTCCCGGACGGGATCGGCGCGGCCGTGAGGGCTGCGGGGGCGCGGGTCAGGCGCCCAGGGCCGTGGTGGTGACGGGCTTGCCGAGGGCGCTGCCCTGCGCCCACTTGGCGAACGGCAGCTGCCAGTAGCCCCAGCCGTTCGTCCACTGGAGCTGGCGCTTGGTGCCGGTGATCGTGACCAGGTCGCCGCGGTAGGACCAGTTGTAGAACCACTGCGCGTCGCCCGCGGGGGAGCGGACGCAGCCGTGGCTGCAGTTGCGGTTCCCGAGGCAGGTCGGGTCGTCCATGTTCTGGTGGATGTACTCGCCGCTGTTGGAGATGCGGGTCGCGAAGGGGACCTGCTCGTCGTACCAGCCCGGGTCGCCCTTCTTCTTGCCCGGCGGGCGCATCCGCTCCAGGCGGCTGTGGTCCATGGTGAGGTGGACGCCGCTGGTGGTGAGCAGGTGGTCGACGCCGTCGGACTGGACGTCGCCGCCCGCGCCGAGGCTGACCCCCCAGGTGCGGACCGTCCGGCCGTTCTTCTTCACGACGAGCTTGTCGGTCTTGGCGTTGACCTGGACGGTGTGGGAGTCGCCGATCTTGAACTTGCGGGTCACGTCCTTGGCGCCGAACACGTTGTCGCCGATCTTCAGCCCGGCGTAGTGGACGGTGACCGACACCCGCTGGTGCGGCTCCCACGGGTGCTTGGGGCGGAACACCAGGGACGGCAGGCCGTTGAACGACTCGCCCGCCGCCAGCCACCGCCACGCGCCCTCGGTCGGCTTGGTCGAGGAGATCTCGATGCTCTTCTCGACGGCGGCGCGCGCCTTGGCCGGCACGGCCTTGTTGAACTGGATGAAGACCGGCATCCCGGTGCCGACCGTCTCGTTCGGGCTCGGCACCACGTTGTTGATCACGGTCGCGGCGGTGGCCCTGCTCGCCTTGAACGCGCTGGTGGCCGTGGTCGCCTTGCCCTTGGGCGAGGTCGCGGTCGCCGATACCTGGTAGCTGCCGCCCGGCTGCAGCGTCCAGGTCGAGTGCCACTGGGTCTTGTCGGCCGACAGCTTTCCGGGCACCTCGGCGCCCTTCAGCTTCACCGAGACCTGGCCCAGCGTGCCGCCCGCCGACGTGACGGTCACGCCCTCGTCCGGGCGGGCCTTGCCGGCGCCGTTCGCGGGGGTGATCGTCACCTTGGGGGCGCCGTCCTCACCGCCCGCCGCCGTCGTCCCGCCCTCGCCGCCGCTGCCACCGCACGCCGTCGCCAGTCCGAGGACCACAGCGACCACCGCAAACGACTTCCCTCGCACCGTTCTCCCTCATCCAGCCCACCCGAACCCGGCGGGGCGCGGACCCCGCAACGAGATCGCTGACGAACGGCCCTGTCTTCCCGGCCCGTACCAGGGGGGACGGCCGGTTTTCACGCCCGATCACATGTGACGTCCATCGTGCCCCGAAGGTTCGCATCGTGGGGGGCGTTCTTCGCATCTTTCGCCCCTGGCGCACCATCCGTTCCGGGCGCCGGGGCGGCCGGACGGGCGCGCGCCGCCGCCGGGGCGGCCGCCGCGGGGCCGGCGGCGGGACCGGGGAACGCATGTCAATGCTCGCAATCGGCGCGGGGACGGGCGAAAAGGAAATGTGTCGTCGGCGTCGCCGGATATGAAAATGCAAGGGCCCGCGCGGTGATTGCGTCCTTGGTGTTTCTTGGCGAAAGCGATGAGCGGTGATGGGGTCATCGCCGCAGGTCACGTGGGTAGCACCCGGACAGTGTCGATCTTCTCTTCAAGTCTGCGGTGGCCTTCGTTAAAAGCGGCGATCAGCGCCGGAACGCGCTGCGATGCTGGATCGTGGCCGCCCGCGGACCCCATGTTCGGCGGCGGGGAATGCCCGCGGCACCGCGGCACCGCGGGCACCGCCGGGTCACCCGCCGGTGAGGTTCTGTCAGCGAAGGGACGCGCGAGATGAGAGCCCAGGGGCTGAGCGCATCCGTCGACTCCAGCGCATCCGTCGACTCCAGCGCGCCCGCCGGTTCCGGTGCGCCGCCCCCTGTCCCGCCGCCGCTGCCGCCGCGCCGCCGCCGCGCCCTGTCCCCGCTCGCCGTGCTGTACCCGGCCTGCCTCGCCGTCGCGGACGGCTGGGCGATGGCCGCCGCCGTCGCCGTCGCGCGCGGCGCCGGACCGGACGGGGCGCTGCCCGCCGCCGCTGCCGCCGCCCTGGTCGCGCTGAACGCCTCGGGCGGGCTGTACCGGATGCGGCGCAGCCCGTCGCTGCTCGCCGACGCGCGGCCGGTGCTGGTCCGGACGCTGGTGGTCGGCGCGCTGGCCGCCGCGCTGCTGCCGGTCCTGACGCCCGGCGCGGCCCCGTCGCGGGCCGGGACGGCCGCCTGGCTGCTGATCGCGTCCGTCGCCGGCGTCCTGGCGCTGACGGCCCGCGCGTTCGGCAACGCCGCGGCCCGCACCTACCGGTGCCGCCGGTCCCGCGCCCGCACGGCCCTCGTCGTCGGGACGGGCGCGACGAGCGACCACGTCATCGACATCCTGTGCACGCGCGGCGAGTTCGGGCTCGCGCCGGTCGGGCTCGTCGGGGCCGGCGGCCCCGACGCGGCGTCCGGCCTGCCGGTCCTCGGCGACGCCGCCGACCTGCCCGGCCTCGTCGAGGAGCACGGCGCCGACACCGTGGTGATCGTCGCCGAGGACGTCCACCCCGGCCGGCTCGACGCCGTGCTGCGCATCTGCTTCGGCCTGCCGTGCGAGACGCTGCTCGTCCAGCCGCCGTCGGACGTCGTGCCGGTCGAGCCCGCGCGGCGCGAGTACCTCGCCGGGCTGCCGTGCGCGCGCGTCGACTGGCGGCTGCGCGGCGCCGCGCCCCGGTTCGCCAAGCGCGCCCTCGACCTCGCCGTCGGCCTGGCCGCGCTGCTGCTGGCGGCGCCGCTGCTCGCCGCGTGCGCCGTCGCGGTCCGCCTCGAAGGCGGCCCCGGCGTGCTGTTCCGGCAGCGCCGGATCGGCCGCGGCGGCGAGGAGTTCGTCCTGCTGAAGTTCCGCACGCTCAAGCCCGCGGACGAGCAGGAGTCCGACACCCGCTGGACCGTCGAGGGCGACCGCCGGATGGGGCCCGTCGGCCGGTTCCTGCGCCGCACGTCGCTGGACGAGCTGCCGCAGCTGTGGAACGTCGTCCGCGGCGACATGAGCCTGGTCGGGCCGCGCCCGGAGCGCCCGCACTTCGTGGAGCAGTTCTCCCGCACGTGCCCCGGCTACATGCTGCGGCACCGCGTCCCGGTCGGCATGACGGGCTGGGCGCAGGTGCACGGCTTCCGCGGCGACACCTCCATCGAGCTGCGCGCCCGCCTCGACAACCACTACATCGACCACTGGACGTTCGCGTCCGACCTGCGCATCCTGCTGCTGACGGTGCGGGCCATGCTGTGCCGGGACGCCGCGTGACGGCCGCCGTCCCCTTCCCCTGGCCGGGCCGGGCGCCGCGGACGTCCCGGCGCGCGCTCGCCGGGCTCCTCGCGCGGCCGAGCTGGCTGGTCGCGGCGACCGTCGCGTGCGTCGGCGTTCCCGCCGGCGGGGGCGGGGCGGCCGCGGGGGCCGGCGCCGGGGTGCAGGTCACCGCCGGGGACTGCGCGAGCGCCGTGATGATCGCGGCGGCGGCGCTGCTGGTCGCGCGGGGCCGGATCGCGCTGCCGCGCCGCGCGCTGTGGGCGTTCGCGCCCCTCGCCGCGACCCTCGGCGTGACGACCGTCGCCTCCCCCGACATCGCCTCCAGCCTGTCCGGGTTCGTGCGGGACGTACAGATCTTCGTGCTGGTGCCGCTCGCCGTCGTGCTGCTCGTCCGGGACCGCCGCGACCTCGGGATCGTGTTCGGCGCGGTGCTCGGGCTCGGGCTCGGCGAGGCGCTGTACGGGATCTGGCAGGCGGGCACCGGCGCGGGCGCGTCGATTGGCGGCGCGAACGTCCGCGCGGTCGGCACGTTCGGCGCCGTCGACGTCATGGCGATGTCCGTCGTCGTCGGGTTCGCGTTCCTCGTGCTGACGGCGTTCGCGCTGGTCGCGCCGCGCCACGGGGCCGCCGCGGTGCCGGTGGCGCTCGCCGGGCTCGGCGTGCTGGCGCTCGCGCTGCTGCTCGCGCTCAGCCGCGGGAGCTGGATCGCGCTCGCCGCCGCCGTCGGGCTGATGCTGGTGGTCTTCGACCGGTGGCTCGCGGTGAAGGCGGCGGTCTGCTGCGCCGCGCTCGGGCTCGTCGCGTTCGGGCTGCTCGGCGGCGGCGCGGTCGTCCAGCGGTACGCGTCGATCGCCGGTTCGGTGAGCGCGCCGGACCAGTCCGTCAGCGACCGCTACAACCTGTGGGCCGCCGCCGGGCGGATCTGGGCCGACCATCCCGTCACCGGCGTCGGCGTGAAGAACTTCCCCGCCTACCGGGACACCTACGCGGGCATCGAGCTGTCGTCCGGCAGCGAGACCGACGACCCCGTCCACGGCTACGCGCGGCAGCCGCTGCTGTCGCCGCACGACGAGTACCTGCTGATCCTGTCCGAGCAGGGCGCGCTCGGCTTCGCCGGGTTCGCCGCGCTGCTCGGCACGGTCCTGTGGGGGCTGTGGACGCGCCGCGACGTCCGCGACCCGTTCTGGCTCATCGGCGCCGCGTTCACGGCGTTCCTGCTCGTCAACTTCCTGTACGCGGACATGGGCGGGCCCACCTGCGTGCTCACCGGCGTCCTCCTCGGCGCCGCCGCCTGCCGCGCCTTCGGCCTCCGGCGCGCGCCCGGCCCCGTTCCCGGGCCCGCGGGCGAGGAGCGCGGGTGACGGCGCGGGACGCGGCGCCCGACACGGCGCAGGACGCGGCGCGGGACGCGGAGGCCGGCGCGGCGCGGGACGTGGCGCCCGGCGCGACGCATGACGGCGCTGCCGACGTGGCGCAGGACGGCGCGGCCGACGGCGCGGGGGCCGGTGCGGGGCGGGGCGTGTCGATCGGACGGGCCGCCGCGCTGTCGGGCGTGCTCATCGCCGCCGGCACCGGCCTCGGGTTCCTGCGCGACCTCGTCATGGCGCACCGGTTCGGCGCGAGCGGCGCCACCGACGCGTTCCTCGTCGCCTGGACGATCCCCGAGACCGTGTCGCCGCTGCTCATCGAGGACGCCATGGCGCTGCTCATGGTCCCGGTCGTCACCCGGCTCCTCGCCGGGGGCGGCGGCCTGCGCGCCCTCACCGCGACGACCCTGCCCCGGATGGTCCTCGGCCTCACCGCCGTCACGCTGACGCTCGGGATCGCCGCCCCCGCCGTCGTCGAGGCGCTCGCGCCCGGGCTGTCGGAGCCGGGGCCCGCCGTCCAGTGCGTCCGGCTCACCGCCGTCACCGTCGTCACGTTCGGCGTCGCCGGGTTCATGAGCGCGACGCTGCGCGCCCACCACCGCTTCGGGCCGCCCGCCGCCATCTACCTCGCCTACAACATCGGGATCCTCGCGCTGATCGCCGGATTCGCCGGGCTCGTCGGGATCATGAGCGCCGCGATCGGGGTCGCCTGCGGCAGCGCGCTCATGGTCGCCGTGCAGTTCCCCGCGTTCGTCCGCTGCCTGCGCGAGGACGCCGCGCCCCGGACCGGCGCCGCCGACCTGCGGCTCGGCCTCGCCGCCGTCGCGCCCGTCGTCGTCTACACCGTCACCCGCCAGGCGCAGGTGTTCGTCGAGCGGTTCATCGGCTCCGGCCTCGCCGCCGGGTCGATCTCGCACCTCAACTACGCGCAGAAGGTCGCGCAGGTCCCGATGGTGCTGTCGCTGCTGATCGTCACCGTCACGTTCCCGCGCCTCGCGCGCGCGTCCGCGGACGGCGACACCGGCGGCGTCGCCCGCCGCATCCGGCAGGACCTCGTCGTCGCGGGCGGGCTCGTGCTGAGCGCGTCCGCGTTCCTCGTCGCCTTCGCGCCCGACATCATCCGGGTGCTGTTCCAGCACGGCGAGTTCACCGCCGCCGACACCCGCGACACGGCCGCCACCCTGCGCGTCTACGCGCTCGGGCTGTGGGGCCAGTCGACCGTCGGGCTCGCCGCCCGCGCGTTCTTCGCGCAGAAGCGGCCGCCGTGGCGGCCCGCCGCCGTCCTCGCGGGCGGCCTCGCCGTCACCGCCGCCGTCTGCGCCGCGTTCGCCGCCCTCGCCGGGACGGCCGCGCTCGCCGCCGCGGACGCCGCCGGCATCACCATCGCGGCCGTCCTGCTCCTCGCCGGGCTGCGCGCGCGCGTCGCACCGATCCCGCTGCGCCGCGTCGCCGCCGACCTCGCCCGGCTCACCGTACTCGCGTCCCTCGCCGCCGCCGCGGCGCTGCTCGTCACCGGGCCGCTGGGCGGGGCGTCCGCGATCGTCCGGCTCGCCGCCGGCGGCCTCGCCACCGCCGCCGCGTTCGCCGCCCTGATCGCCCTCGCGGGACGCGACCTCATCGCGCCATGGGGCATCCCATGGCCCTCATGGAGGCCCGGCGCGCTCGCCCGCCGCGGCCGCACATCTTCCGGGGGAACCAGTGACCCAGCCGACCGAACCGGCGCCGGAGACGGCGCCGACGACCAGGCCCGCACCGGCGGCCAGGCCCGCGCGGCCTCCGCAGGAGGTAGAACCGCCGCCGCTGGTGCTGATGTACCACTCGATCGATCACTACGCTGACGACCCGCACCTGGTGACCGTCTCGCCGCCCCGGTTCGAGCGGCAGATGGCCTGGCTGCGGGCCCGCGGCCTGCGCGGCGTCGGGATGGCCGAGCTGCTCGCCGAGCACGCCGGCGGACGCGCGCGCGGCCTCGTCGGCCTCACCTTCGACGACGGCTACGCCGACTTCGCCACCCGCGCCCTGCCCGTCCTCGTCCGGTACGGGTTCGGCGCCACCGTCTTCGCCGTGTCCGGCCGGGTCGGCTCCTACAACGCCTGGGACGACGGCCCCCGCAAGCCGCTCATGACCGCCGAGCAGCTGCGCACCGTCGCCGACGCCGGCATGGAGGTCGCCTCGCACGGCCGCCACCACGTCCCGCTGCCCGAGGTCGACGACACCGAGCTGCGCGAGGAGCTGGAGGAGAGCCGCGCCGACCTCGAGGACATCACCGGCCGGCAGGTCACCGGCTTCGCCTACCCGTACGGCCGCGCCGGGGACCGCGAGATCGACGCGGTCCGCGCCGCCGGGTACGACTACGCCTGCCACATCCGCCCGGACGAGGCGTCCCGGCACGCGCTCGGCCGCGCCTACATCGGCGACCGCGACGGCCCCCTGCGGCTGCGCGCCAAGCTCATCCGGCACCAGATGCAGTGGCGGAGCCGCATGTGACCCGCGTTCTGCACATCATCACCGGACTGGAGCACGGCGGCGCCGAGCACCAGCTCGCGCTGCTGCTGCGCCACCTGCCCGTGGAGTGCGAGGTGGCGACGCTGACGCGCGCGGGCGCGCTCGGCGACCGGATCCGGCGCGACGGCGTGCGCGTCCACGAGCTCGGCATGCGCGGGAACCGGGACCTCGCCGCGCTGCCGCGGCTCGTCCGGCTGATCCGCGGCGGGCGCTACGACGTCGTCCACACGCACCTCTACCGCGCCTGCGTCTACGGCCGCGTCGCCGCCCGCCTCGCCGGGACGCCCCGGATCATCGCCACCGAGCACTCCCTCGGCGACGGGCAGATCGAGGGTCGCCGCACCACCGGCGCCGTGCGGGCGCTCTACCGGGCGACCGAGCGCCTCGGCTCGATGACGGTCGCGGTGTCCCCGACGGTCGCGGCGCGGCTGCGCGCCTGGGGCGTCCCGTCCGGCCGCGTCACGGTCATCCCCGACGGGATCGACCCCGCCGCCTTCGCCTACGACCCGGAGCGGCGCGCCGCCGCCCGCCGCCGCCTGGGCATCCCCATGGACGCCCACGTCGCCGGCACCGTCGGCCGCCTCGTCCCGACCAAGCGGATCGACCTGCTCGTCCGCGCCGCCGCCCGGACGCCCGATGCCCGCCTGCTCATCGCGGGCGACGGCCCCGAGCGCGCGCGGCTCGAACGGATCGCCGCGACGCTCGGCCTCACCGGCCGCGCCGTCTTCACGGGCGGGACGGACGACGTCCCGTCCGTCCTCGCCGCGATGGACGTGTACGCCGCGCCGTCCGCGCAGGAGACGTTCGGCCTCGGGGTCCTGGAGGCGCTCGCCGCCGGGCTCCCCGTCGTCCGCACCGCCTGCCCGGCCCTCGACGACCTGCCCCGCGACGAGGCGCCGCACGCCACCCGCCTGCCCGCCGCCGCCGGACCGGACGCCTGGAGCGCCGCCCTCGGGCGCCGCACCGGACGCGTCCCGGTACCGCCGGCCGTCCACCGCTACGCCATCGCGGAGCAGGCCGCCGAACTCGCCCGCCTCTACACCGGCGGGGCGCCGAGCACCGGGCGGACGCGGCCCGCCCGCGAATCCATCCCGACCTGAGGGCACGAGAGAAGGGTCAGCCGATGTCGCAACGTGACGCCACCAAGAAGCCGGCCGCCGGGAAACCGGCCCCCGGAGGCGGCCCGCCCGGCGAGGACGGCCGCCCCAAGCAGAGCCGCGCCAAGGCCCGCCGCGCGGCCCGCCGCGCCGCCGCGACGCCCGGCCGCGCCGCCGGCGCGGCCCTCGCCCGGCTGCGCGCCCCGCTCGCCGCGTTCCTCCGCCGGTTCGGGCTGCTCATCGCGCTCGTGCTGAGCGGCTTCCTCGGCGGGCTCGGCTACGCCCTGTTCGCGCCGACGACCTACACCGCCACCGCCTACGTCCTCGTCGTGGACGACGGCGACGGCGGCCAGGGACCCGCCGCGGTCAGCTTCGCGCAGGCGTTCGGCCGGCTCGCGCCGCTGCCCGAGACCCTCGCCTACTCCTCCATCCCGCTGCCGGACGGCGCGATGGCCGCGACCCGCGACCACATCCAGTCGTCCACCTCGCCCGACACGCCGCTCATCAAGCTGGCGGGCAGCGCGGGCACCCCGGCCGCCGCCGCCGCGTACGCCAACGCCGCCGCCGACGCCCTCGTCCGCTACGGCACCTCGCACCGCACCGACACCGGCGTCCGCGTCGCGCTGATGAGCATGGCCGCGACGCCGTCGGTGCCGTCGTCGCCGAACCCGCCGCTGGACGTCGCGGTCGGCACCGCGTCCGGCGTGCTGCTCGCCGGGCTCGGCGCCGCCGTCCTCAGCGGGCGGCGCGGCCGGGCCCACCAGCGGGGCCAGCACGACGCGTCCCGCCCGCCGCGCGGAGCCGTGCCGAGCCCCGCCGCCGAACCCGTGGAGGTGCACTCGTGACGCTCCCGAGCGTGATCCGCCCGAGCCGGGCCGCCGCGCCCGCCGGGGCATGGCAGGTGGAGGTGCGCCGCGACGAGGGCGCCCTCATCGAGCTCGCCGGCGAGCTGCGCGACCTGTACGAGCGCAGCCCGGAGGCGACCCCGTTCCAGTCCCACGAATGGCTGAGCGCCTGGTGGGGCTGGTACGGCGTCCGGGGACGGCTGAGGCTCGTCCTCGTCCGGTACCGGGGCCGCCTCGTCGCCGCCGCGCCGCTGATGACCGCGGGCCGCTGGGGCTTCCCCGTGCTGGTGCCGATCGCCGACGGGCAGAGCGACTTCACCGACTTCCTGCTCGACCCCGCGTACGCCGACGGCGCCGTCGAGCACCTCGCGCGCGCCCTGCACGGCATGCGCGGCCGGTGCGCGATCGACCTGCCCGAGGTACGGCCCGGCTCGGCCGTCCACCAGGTGATGCGGCGCTGGCCCGGCCGGACGTGGCCGATGCCCGCGTCGGTGTGCATGGAGCTGCCCTGCACCGGCATCGCCGAGGTCATGGACCGGCTGCCGCGCCGCAGCGCCGGGAAGATGCGCGCGAAGCTCCGCAAGATCGACGTGCGGGGCATCACCGTCGAGGCCGTCCCGCCCGAGGAGGCCGCGGACGCGATCGGCGCGCTGCTGGAGATGCACGCCCGGCAGTGGCGCGGACGGCCGATGAACCCCGAGCACTCCCGCGAGCGGTTCCGCCGGCACCTGGCCGAGGCGGGCGCCGCGATGGTCCGCGAGGGGCGCGCCGCCGTGCTGCGGTACCACTGGGACGGGCGGCTCGTCGCCAGCGACCTCGTCCTCATCGGGCACCGGTTCGTCGGCGCCTACCTGTACGGGGCGATCCCGGAGCTGCGCGACGGCGTGGACGTCGCGCTGATGCTGCTGCGCGAGGACCTCGCCCTCGCGCGCGCCCACGGCCGGCAGGCCGTGAACCTGCTGCGCGGCGAGGAGCCGTACAAGCTGAAGTGGCGGCCGAGACGCGTCCAGAACCAGCGGATCGTCCTCGGCCGCGGTTTCCCGGCGTCCCTGTTCGCGGGGCTCGCCCTGGTCCGCGCGGGCCTCGCCGCCCGCCGCCACCGCCGTCCGGCGACGGTGCCGCTGCCCACCCCGCCCCGCGACGGCGCGGCGAACGGGCCGGCGCCGCACGAGCCGGTGCCGCATGAAGACGGGATGCCCGGCGGCGCGAAGCGGGACGAGGTGCCGCAGCCGCGCGACGACGCCCTGCCGGTACGCGAAGCGATGCCGGGCCGCGACGCGGGAGCGGGCGCGCGGAAGGGCGGGCAGGCCGGGCATGGCTGACGCAGCCGAGCCGCTCCGCGTCCTGCACGTCAGCCAGCCGAACGGCGGCGGCGTCGCCGTCTACGTCGGCCAGGCCGTCACCGACCAGCGGCGCCGCGGCTGGGACGTGGCGGTCGCCTGCCCGCCCGGCGGCGACCTGCCCGCCCGGTGCGCGGCGGCCGGCGTGCCCTGGTTCAACTGGGACGCCGGCCGCGCCCCGGGCCCGCGGACGCCGCTGGAGGCGCTGCGCCTGCGCCGCCTGATCAAGGGCTTCCGGCCCGACGTCGTCCACCTGCACTCCTCCAAGGCGGGCCTCGCGGGGCGCCTGCTCCGCCTCCCGGCCGGGGTGCCGGTGATCTTCCAGCCGCACGGCTGGTCATGGCTCGCGGCGACCGGGCGGCAGGACGCCGTCAGCCGGCGCTGGGAGCGGTTCGCGGCCCGCCGCGCCGACGCGCTCGTCTGCGTCGGCGAGGGCGAGTTGCGCGCCGGGATGCGCGCCGGGGTCCGCGGCCCGTTCCGGCTCGTCCGCAACGGCGTGGACCGGCGCCGGTTCGGGCCCGCCGACGCGTCCGCCCGGCTCGCCGCGCGGACCCGGCTGGGGCTGCCCGCCGCCGCGCCGCTCGCCGTGTGCGTCGGCCGGGTGACCCGGCAGAAGGCGCAGGACGTGCTGGTCGCGGCCTGGCCCGCGGTCGCCGCCCGGTGCCCGTCCGCGCTCCTCGCGATCGTCGGGGACGGCGAGGACCTCGACGCGCTGCGCCGCCGCCCGGCGCCGGGCGTCCGGTTCGTCGCGGCCGTGCGGGACCCGCGGGACTGGCTGGCCGCCGCGAACGTGGTCGTGCTGCCGTCCCGCTGGGAGGGGCTGCCGCTGACCGCGCTGGAGGCGCTCGCCACCGGCCGGTCCCTCGTCGGGACGGACATCCCCGGCATCGCGGAGGTCGTCCGTCCCGGGCTCGGCGCGCTCGTCCCGGCCGACGACCCGGGCGCGCTCGCCGAGGCGATGGCGGCGCGGCTGCTGTTCCCCGGGGTCGCGGAGCGGGAGGGCCGCGCGGCGGCGGAGGCCGCGGCCGCCTACGACATCGACGAGACGGTCGCCCGCCTCGCCGCCGTCACCCTCGAGGTGGCGGGCCGGGGCGGGACGGTGCCGGACGGCGTGGCCCGCGAGCTCGCGGAGGCCGAGGACCTGGGCGTGGACGTCCTCGCCGGCGCGGAGGTCCTCACGATGTCGGGCGCGGGACGCGCCGGCGGCGGGTTCCCGGGCGGCGGGTTCGCCGGCGGCCCGGGAGGCCCGGGCGGGGTGCTCGCCGGTGCCGGAGCCGGGGCGGGCGCCCCGGACGCCGGGGCCGGACCCGGCCCCGCAGGCGGCACGGCTCCCGAAGGCCCCGGCGGCATCGAGGGCGCCGTCCCCGAGGGCGCCGTCCCCGAAGGCGGGGCGGACTGCGGCGCGAACGCCGGGGGCGCCCCCGGGCCGGGCGGCGGCGCCGAGGGCGGCGGGGCGATGGGCGGCGTCGCGACGTTGCCCGACTCCGCGGGCGACGGCGCCGTCACGCCGCCGAACAGCTCCCGGTAGACCTGTGCCGAGCGCGGGTTGGCACCGCATTCCCACACACCGTGCGGGCAGTAGTCCGTGATCGACTGGTAGGCCACGTTATGCGACATGATCCAGTCATGCATTCCCTGGATATATTCGGGGTTGTCGGAGTTGCGGAACAGGCCCCATTCCGGAAAGGAGATGGGCTTTCCGCGGGCCGCGGCGAAGTCCGCCTGCGCCTTCATCCCGTACGGCTGGTCGATGTAGTCCTGGAAGGACTCTCCGGGCGGCTGGTCATAGCTGTCGGAACCGATGATGTCCACCACGTCGTCACCGGGATAGCACTCCGTCCACGGGACCGCGTCATGGCCGCGGTTCGGCGCGAAATCGAACCGGAAACGCGCGCCGGGGACCCCGCGCATCGCCGCGACGATGCGCCGCCAGTACGTCTTCCACGCGTCCGGGGCCGGCGCGCAGCGGCCGTCGTAGACGTCGCCGTTCATCTCCCAGCCGAGGACGATCACCGAGTCGCCCGCGTTCAGCGACACCAGGTGCCGCGCGAGCGCCTGGTAGTGCCCGTCGAACGCGCCGGACGCGCCGCCGCGCAGCAGCGACGCCACCACCACCGGCGGCAGCCCCGCCTCGTTCGGCGTCATCATCGGCACGTTGACGACCAGCGTCCGGCGCGGGTCGGCCTCCCGCCAGCGCGTCCACGGCTGCAGGATCTGCGGCGGGCCCTCGACGTCGTCCCAGGAGTCGCCCGGCAGGTAGGTGCGCCCGACGGTGACCGTCGAGCCGAGCCAGCGCTGGAACCGCTCCACCCGGGCGACGCCCTCCGCGCCCGAACCGAGAAATGCCCCCAACGGCACGTAATTGGCCGTTCTGTGCGCGGCCTGCGGCCGGAACCAGCCGACCAGTGTGGACGCCGCGAGCGCGACCAGGACGGCGGCGGCGAGCAATACCGGCGGGAACGGGAAGAACGCGGCACGCCTTTTTCGCGGCGTTTCCTGCGGCCGCCGCCCGGTCGAATGGATATTCGCAGCTCGCATGCGTATCGTATGCCCTCTGGCGGCCGCAGCGAACGAATCGGCCAAGCGGCCGATCACAAAATTTACCTTGAAAGGGAAGGCACGCCGTGCGCCAAGACCCGCCGCCGGAACCGGCCGGCTGACCCGGATGTTCCTCGACACCCGCACCCCGCCGGGACCGCTCCTGGACCCCGGGCTGCCCGTCCTGCTGCTGCGCACCGACCACAATTTCTTCCACCACGGAAGCCTCGGCGCGATCCGTTCACTCGGCCGCGCCGGAGTGCCGGTGCACGCCATCCTGGAGGGCCGCGCCAGCCCGGTGTCCCGGTCCCGCTACCTGTACCGGAGCCATCCGTGGGGGCCGCCCGCCGAGCGCCCCGCCGAGCTGGCCGCGCACCTGCACCGGATCGCCGAGCGGATCGGCCGCCCGGCGCTGCTGCTGCCCGTCGACGACGCCGGCGCGCTGTTCGTCGCCGAGTACGCCGAGGCGCTCGCGTCCGCGTTCGTCTTCCCGCGCCAGGACCCGGACGTCCCGCGCCGCGTCGCGGACAAGTCGCAGCTCATCGCCGCGCTCCGGGAGCACGGCGTGCCGTGCCCGCAGAGCCGCACGCCGCGCAGCGCCGCCGACGTGGAGGACGCCGCCGCCGAGCTCGGCCTGCCGCTGATCGCCAAGTGGGCCCGGCCGTGGCGGCTGCCGCGGGGCATGCGCAGCACCACCGTCGCGCACACCCTGGACGAGGCGTACCGGCTGTTCGCGGCCGGGCTCCGGCGCGACCCGGACGGCGACGCCGGCCCGCTGATCCTGCAGCGGCGCATCCCGAAGGCCGGCGGCGACTGGTTCTTCCACGGCTACTTCGACGCGTCCCTGGACTGCCTGTTCGCCGCGACGGGGCGCAAGCACCTCGCGCACCCGCCGCAGGCCGGCCACACGGTCGCCGGGGAGTGGACCCGCAACCCCGAGCTGGAGCGCCTCGCGGTGCGGACCGTCCGGACGCTCGGCTGCCGGGGCCCGGTCGACCTGGACTTCCGGTTCGACGCCGGGACCGGCGCCTACCACCTGCTGGACTTCAACCCGCGGGTCGGCGCGCAGTTCCGGCTGTTCACCGACCGGCGCGGGCTCGACCTCGTCCGCGTCCTGCACCTGGACCAGTCCGGGCGGGACGTCCCGCCGCCGCTTCCGGCGTTCGGCCGCCGGATGCTGGTGGAGAACCACTACCTGCGGCAGTCGCTCGGCCGGCCGCTGCTGCGCACGGGGACCCTCCGCCCGCTGCGCGAGGCCGACGAGCTGGCCTGGTACGCCGGCGACGACCTGCCGCCGTTCCTGGTCATGGGCGGGCAGAGCGTGCTCCGCGCCGCCGGGCGCGCGCGGGGGCGGGCGCCCGGCCCGGCCGGCCGCTGAGCCGGCCGGGCCGCATCACCAGCGGCGCCCGGGGACGCGGCGCCATCACAGCACCGACACACATTCGGGGGAACGAGAAATGACCGACTCGGTCAGCGACGTCGTCATCGTCGGCGCCGGGCCCTACGGCCTGTCGACCGCCGCGCACCTGCAGAACCTCGGGCTCGGGGTGCGGATCATCGGCACGCCCATGGAGTACTGGGCCACCAGCATGCCCGAGGGCATGCACCTGAAGTCCGAGCCGTTCGCGTCCAGCCTCGGCGCGCCGCAGGACGGCCTGCGCTTCACCGACCGCCACCCGGAGTGGCGGCTCGGCCAGCCGATCCCGCTGGACACCTTCGTCGCCTACGGCCGCTGGTTCGCCGAGCAGGCGGTGCCGGACGTCGAGGCCGGCCAGGTGGTGAAGGTCGAGCGGGGCGGCCCGGGCGGATACGAGACCACCCTCGCCACCGGCGAGGTGATCGCGTCCCGCACCGTCGTGGTCGCGGTCGGCGTCGGCCCGTTCGCGCACGTCCCCGAGGAGCTGGCGGGCATGCCGTCCTGGCTCGTCTCGCACAGCGGCGAGCACCGGGACCTGAGCCTGTTCGCGGGCAAGGAGGTCGCGGTCGTCGGGGCCGGGCAGTCGGCGCTGGAGACGGCGGTGCTGCTCGCCGACGCGGGCGCGCACCCGCACGTCATCGCGCGGCGCGGCGAGATCGACTGGAACACGGTGCCGAAGGAGCACCGCACGCTCGGCGAGCGGCTGCGGCAGGGCCCGCGGTCCGGGCTCGGCACCGGGTACCGGACGTGGCTGTGGGCGGAGCGGCCCGGCGTCGTCCGGTACCTGCCGGAGCGGACGCGGCTGCGGCTGGTCCGCGAGACGCTGCCGCCCGCCGGGTCGTGGTGGCTGCGGGACCGGCTGGACGAGCGGGTCCGCGTGTCGGCGGGCCGGCGCCTGGTGAAGGCCGCCGAGCAGGACGACGTCATCGCGCTCACCACCGTCGACCGGACGGGGCGGCGCCTCGTCGTCGAGGCCGAGCACGTGATCGCGGCGACCGGGTTCGTGCCGGAGATCGAGCGGCTGAAGCTGCTGTCGCCGGAGCTGCGGGTGCGGGTGGACAGCCGGCTCGGCGCGCCGGTGCTCAGCGCGAACTTCGAGTCGTCGATGCCGGGCCTGTACTTCGCGGGGCTGGCGGCTGCGCCGACGTTCGGGCCGGTGATGCGGTTCGTGCACGGCGCGGGCTTCGCGGCGCGCCGGATCGCCCGCCACATCGTCCACCGGACGCCCACGGCGAGGGCGGCGGCGCGGCGGCCCGCACCGGCCCTGGAGGCCGACCCGAGGTAGCGGCGGGACGGCGCCGGAAGGCGCCGGGCAGAGGATCCTCCTCCCGGGTAGAAGGAATCTCACCGGGAGGAAGATCCTCCACCGGACGGACGACGCCGGTGGCGCGCCGGGGCGGGCGCGCCACCGGCGCCCGCTTCTGCGGGGCGGGGCGGGCGGAACGCGGCGGTATCGGCGCCGCGCGGGATCAGCGCCAGTGCGGGCGGGCCCGGCGGCGGACCCGTTCGACCCGGGCGGTGGCGACGGCCCATTCGAGCCGGGACCACAGCGTCCAGAACCGGGTCCATTCCGGCCGCGTCGGCGCGAGGATCCGCTCCGGCCTGCGGAAACGGCGCGCGATGCGGATGCCCTCGCGGCTGACCGAGTAGCGGACCGGACGGCCCGCGCGGGGCGAGCGGGGCGAGCGGGGTGCGGCGGCGGCGCGCGGGAGCACCGTCCTGCGCGGCGACCACGACCAGGTGTTCACGGGGGAGGGGGCGGGCATGCGGTCTGCTCCTCGGCTAGACGGCCACCATGTCACCGAATGTAGCGCATCGGATACCGTGCGCCATGCTTCTCCCGGACATTGGTCCGGGACGGGGAGCCGGGGGTCCGCTCGGGTCGCCGTGGGCCACGAGTCCCGATAAAGCGGGCGAATTCCGGATAAAGCATTTCCTGTACGGCCATGGAAACGCCCCATCGGAAAGCGAAATCCATGGCCGGGTAAATGATGGCAAAGACGCGCCGGGTCGTCCGGCAACGCGCCGGTGAACGCGCCCGGCACGGTGCTACGGTCATGCCGACCAGCCCGGAACCGGACATCGAACGACGGCCCGACCAGGCCAGACGCGAGGAGTTCCCGCAGTGCGACGCCAACCGATCCGCCACGGGGCGAGCAGCCCCGATGTGCGGCGGCGCGCGCTCGGAACCGCGCTGGTGCGCGTCGCCGTCATCGCCGGATTCGCGTTCGCAGGGTGGATCGCGCTCAGTTCCCTGAACCAGTCCGCGTACGCCGCCCAGAATGGCGGCGCGGGAACCGGGACCGCCGGCAACGAAGCCGGCGGCACCGGAACCGCGGGCGGGGAATCGGAGCGGGCCGCCCAGGGGAACCCGGTGCGCGACGCCGTCGGCGGCGCCTCCGGGCTCGACGGGCTCTCCACGCTCCGCCATTTCCGGTTCGCGGGCGGCCGCCCGACCGCCGGCACGCCCGGCGCCGTCACCGGCGACGTCCGCGAGGCCGGCCGGCGGCCGGTCGCCTACCTGAACGCGCGCGGGCGCGACGCCGCCGCCGACGGCGGCCACGTGGTCCGCAAGGTCGGAGGCACCGTGGACGGCACCGTGGCGAAGACCGCCGGAGCGGCCGGCGTCGCGCACCTGCGGCT
>NZ_JBEPCJ010000061.1:0-67726 GCF_040299565.1 Spirillospora sp. NPDC000708 | reverse complement strand
CTCCCGGCGGCACGACCCGCTCCGGCAGGTCTCCGAACTCGCCCATCCCCACCCGGGCCAGCAGCCCGTCGGCGCGGTCGCGCGCCCCGCCGCGCGCGCGGCCACGGCGCGCCCAGCGGTCCCGCGCGGTCCGGCCGCCGTGGTCGCACAGGGCCGCATGCCTGCGCGCCGCGGCCCGGACGCTCTCGCGGACGGTCCGCGACCGCCACCGGGCCGGCTCCCGGGACGTCCGGGCGATCCCGCGCCGCGCGCGCTCCCGCGCGGCGCTGCCCGTCAGGTCGGCGTCGCCCAGGTGGACGGTGCCCTCGGCGGGCCGGCGCAGCCCGGCGATGACGTCGCACAGCGTCGCCCGGCCCGCGCCGTCCGGCCCGACGAGCCCGGCGACCGTGCCGGGCGGGACCGTCAGCGCGGCGCCCCGGACGGCGGTGACCCCGCCGACCCGCACGGTGACGTCCGCGACCCGCAGTCCCTGAGCGGTCGACATCGGCGCCTCCCGGCCGGTCCGGTGCCCGGCGGTCCGCATCGCGGGCCTTGTGCCATCGCGGGCCTTGTGTGATGTGGATCACTGACGGATCATCACCCTACTGAGGCGTGCGCGCGCGGGCAACGGGTGCTCGCGAGCAACGCGTGCGCGTGCTGGCGACGGCGCGGAGGGCGTTATGGCGGACTGGAGGACGCGGAGCCTGTGGCTGTCCCGCAACCCCTACGAGCCGGCGCCGCCGCTCGACGGCGACCTGGACGTGGACGTCGCCATCGTGGGCGGCGGCTTCACCGGACTGTGGACCGCGATCCACGTCAAGCACGCCGACCCGTCCGTGGACGTCGCCGTGCTGGAGCAGCGCGTCGCGGGGTACGGCGCGTCGGGCCGCAACGGCGGCTTCGCGATGACGATGGTGGGCCGCAACCTCCACGACCTGGCCCGCAAGGTCGGCCCGGCGCGTGCGCGCGCCACCCGGCTGGCGATGCGGAGCACGCTGCGCGAGATCGCCGCGTTCGTCCGCGACGAGGGCATCGACGCCGACCTGACCCGCCCCGGCCTGCTGACGGTCTCGAACGGGCCCGAGCAGGACGAGCGGATCCGCCAGGACCTCGAGGCGTCCCAGCGGCTCGGCCTCGACGACCTGCGCTACCTCAGCGGCACCGAATGCCGCGCCCTCGTCGCCAGCGACCGGATCCGGTGCGGGCACTTCGAGGAGGACGCGCTGCTGGTGGACCCCGCCGCGCTCACCCGCGGCCTGCGCGACGCCGCCGTCCGCCTCGGCGTGCGGGTCTTCGAGTCGACGCCCGTCCACAGCCTCGCCCTGCCCGGCACGCACGTCCTGGCCCGCACCCCCGGCGGCGACGTCCGGGCGGACCGGGCGCTGCTCGCCACCAACGCCTACGCGCACGCGGTGCCCGCGCTGCGGCGCTGGCTGTTCACCATCGTCGCCTCGATCGTCGTCACCGAGCCGCTCACCGGCGAGCAGTGGAAGCGCGCCGGCTGGGAGGGCGGCGCGGGCGTCGAGGACAAGCGGATCATGCCGCACTTCCACCGGCCGACCCCCGACGGCCGGATCCTGTGGGGCGGCCGCGACGCGCCGTTCGCGCCCGGCGGCCCCGACCCGCGCCAGGACCGGTCGCCGCAGGTGTTCCGGCGGCTGGAGGAGACGTTCCGCTGGACGTTCCCGCAGCTGGACGACGTGCGGATCGACCGCGGCTGGTGCGGTCCCGTCGCCGGCACCGTCAACTGCTTCGCGCACGCCGGGCGGCTCGGCCGCGGGCGGCGCGTCGTCTACGCGCTCGGGTACGCCGGCCACGGCGTCGGCCCGAGCCACCTGACCGCGAAGATCGCCCGCGACCTGCTGCTCGACCGCGACGGTGAACTGCTCGACCTGCCGATGGCCGCGAAGCGGCCCGTGCCGCTGCCGCCGGGCCCGCTGCGCGCGCTCGTCCTGAACGGCTCGCAGCGCGTCCTGCAGCGCGCCGACGACGGCGACCGCGGCCCGCTGACCGGGCTCGCCCTGCGCTTCCTGCAGTGACGCCGGGTCAGGCCGGCTCGGCGCCGAGCGCCTGGAGCCGGTCGCGGGTCCACTCCTTCACGCCCGCGAGGAACCCCTCGACGTCCGCGGCCTTGCCCGACGCCATCTCGGCGAACCAGTCGGGCACGTACCGCTCGAACCGCCCGTTCTCGATGACCTCCAGCACCGCCGCGGCGACCTCCCGCGGCGGCAGCGCGTCGGACAGGTCGCTGAGCGGCGGCTCGTTGCCCGGCAGGGTGAACAGGTCGGTGTCGATCAGCGCCGGCTGGACGATGTGCGCCTGCACGCCCGTCCCGTCCAGGTCGACGGCCATGCTCTCCCAGAACGCGGTCAGCGCCGCCTTGGACGCGCCGTACGCGGCCTCATGCGGCGGGCCGAGCCGCGCCGCGACGGACCCGATCGCGACCAGGTGCCCGTGCCCCCGCTCGATCATCCCGGGCAGCAGCGCGAGCGTCAGCCGCACCGGCGACAGGTAGTTCAGCCGCATCACGTCGTCGTTCTCGGCGGGCGCCATGTCCTGCACGCGCCGCCGCTTCGGCATCGCCGCGTTGTTGACCAGGACGTCCACGCCGCCGAGCTCGGCCTCCGCGGCGGCCGCGAGCCCGGCGGCCGCGTCCGGGTCGGAGAGGTCGGCGACCCACATCGCCGAGCCGGGGGAGTGCTCGCGGCAGCGGGCGAGCGTCTTCTCCAGCAGTTCCTCGCGCCGCGCGACCAGCCCGACCCGCGCGCCCGCCTCGGCCAGCGCCTCCGCGACGACCGCGCCGATGCCGGACGACGCGCCCGTGACCAACGCCGACTTTCCCGTCAGACTCACCATGCCGCCAACGTCACACACGGCCGCGCCGCGCGGCAAGGCGCACCGCCGTCCCGCGGCCGAAGAGCACGGCGGCGGGGCGGCCGCTCAGATCCAGCCCTCCAGCGACGCCATGAAGCCGTTGAGGTCGTCGCGGTGCACGCAGTGGCCGGTGCCCTCGACCCGCGTGACCGTGAAGCCCTTCGCGCGCAGGCCGGCGGCGAGGTCGTCCGGCACCAGCCGCCGGTCGCCCGCGGCCTGCACCAGCGACGGCACGACGGGCCGGTCCGGGACGAGGTCGATCGCCTCGCGCAGCCACCCGGCCGCGCGGACGTCCCATCGCGCGTACCCGTCCAGCTCGGCGGCGATGTCCTCGTCCGCCCACTTCGGGCACATCTTCCGGAGCCGCTCCGCCGTGGCCCGCTTGGTGAAGGCGGCGAACCCGTCGTGGTCCGCGCCCGGCTCGCCGCCGATCCGCCACGCCGGGTCGCTGTAGACGGCCTTGGCGGGACGCAGGTCCGCGGCGGCCAGGGAGAGCGACAGCGCGCCGAGAGAGTGCCCGATCGCGACGTCCGCGCCGGTGGGAAGGGACTCCACCAGGTCGGCGGCGAACAGCTCGGGGGAGTACTCGGCGGCGTGCGCGCTCTCCCCGTGGCCGCGCAGGTCCGGCATGAGGACCCGGTAGCCGCGCGCGGCGAGCAGCGGCGCGACGCGGCACCAGGTGCCGGCGGACGCCATGACGCCGTGGATCAGCACGGCGGTCCTGTCGCCGCCGCCGGCTTCGTGGACCTTCAGTTTCATGGGGCTCCTTCCCGAGGGGACCGCGGACGCTCCTGACCGGCGGGAGCGAGAGCAGCGGAGGGCAGGAGGACTGATCATTTATACCTACAAGTGCTGTATAGCACCCTCTCCCGGACGCCCCGCCGCCGGCGTCGAAATGGTGCCGCACGAGCCGTTCCAGGCCGGTAAGGTGGTGAGTTTCGCCGCCCCGCGTCCACCCCTCGCCTCCAGGAGGTCCTCCGGCATGCCCGCCGAACCGTCGATCCTCGCCGCCGAGCGCGCCCACCTGGCCGAGTCCCGCGCCGCGCTGCGCCGGATGCGCGAGCACGCGGAAGGCCTGTCCGCCGACGTCGCCGCCGACTGGGTGTCCAAGCAGTTCCTGGAGTCGCTGCTCGACCAGCGGGTCGCGGCGCTCGCCGACCACCCCGACACCCCGCTGTTCTTCGGGCGCATGGACCGCGACGGCGACGACGGCCCCGACCTGCCCGCCGTCATGTACGTCGGGCGGCGGCACGTCCACGACGGCGACGAGGGCCGCCCGCTGGTCCTGGACTGGCGCGCCCCGGTGTCGCGGGCGTTCTACCAGGCGGGCCCGGCCGAGCCGATGGGCTGGCGGCTGCGGCGCCGCTTCGGCTTCCAGGGCGGCGAGCTGACCGCCTTCGAGGACGAGCCCCTCGACGGCGGCGCGGAGCCCGGCCCGTCCCGGATCCTGACCGAGGAGATCGAGCGCCCCCGCACCGGTCCGATGCGCGACATCGTCGCGACCATCCAGCCGGAGCAGGACGTGATCGTCCGCGCCGACCTGCCCCGCACCGTCTGCGTGCAGGGCGCCCCCGGCACCGGGAAGACCGCGGTGGGCCTGCACCGCGCCGCCTACCTGCTGTTCACCCACCGCGAGCGGCTGTCGCGGTCCGGGGTGCTGATCGTCGGCCCGAACCGCGCGTTCCTCGCCTACATCGCGGCGGTGCTGCCCGCGCTCGGCGAGGTCCGGGTCGAGCAGGCCACCATCGACGACCTGCTCGGCGAGCCGCTGGGGGAGGAGCCCGCGGCGGTGTCGGCCGCCAAGGGCGAGGCGCGGATGGCCGACGTGCTGCGCAGGGCGCTGTGGCTGCACGTCCGCAAGCCGGAGGAGGGCCTCGTCGTCACCCGCGGCGTCGCCCGCTACCGGCTGGCCGACCACGAGGTCCGGGAGATCGCGGCCGCGCTGCGCGGCACCACCCGCTACGGCAGCGGCCGCGCCGCGTTCGCGCAGCGGCTCGCGCACCAGATCCTCGTCCGGATGGAGCAGCGCGGCGAGGCCCCGGACGACCGCGTCCAGGACCAGGTGGCGCGCAGCAGGCCGGTCAAGCAGCTGCTCGACCAGGTGTGGCCCAAGGTCTCGCCCGAGCAGGTCCTCTACCGGCTGCTGTCGGACGCCGCCTTCCTGAGCGCCGCGGCGAAGGGCGTCCTCGACGCCGAGGAGCAGGCGGCCCTGCTGTGGGAGAGGCCCGCCCGGTCGCACCGCTCGGTGAAGTGGACCGCCGCCGACCGGGCGCTGCTGGACGAGCTGGCCGACCTCATCGAGCGCACCGCCTCGCTCGGGCACCTGGTCGTGGACGAGGCGCAGGACCTGTCGGCGATGCAGCTGCGCGCCCTCGGCCGCCGCTGCGGCACCGGGTCGGCGACCGTCCTCGGCGACCTCGCCCAGGGGACGACGGCCTGGTCGGCGCGGTCCTGGAAGGAGGTCCTGACCCATCTCGGGCAGGACGGCGAGGTCACCGAGCTGACCCTCGGCTTCCGCGTGCCCGGCACCGTCCTCGACTACGCCGCGCGGCTGCTCCCGCACATCGCGCCCGAGCTGGAGAGGCCGCGGTCGCTGCGCGCCGGCGCCGGGGCGCTGGACGTGCGGCGCGTGCCCGACGTGGTGGCCGCGGCGGTGGACGCCGCGCGCGAGGCCCTCGCCCGGGCGGGCTCGATCGGCCTGATCGTGCCGGACGCGCTCGCGGACGCGCACGCGGCGGCGCTGGCGGAGGCCGGGCTGGACGCCTCGCTGCTCGGGCCGGAGTCCGACGGCACCGCGCGGCTGCTCGTCGTCCCGGCGACGCTGGCCAAGGGCCTGGAGTACGACCACGTGATCGTCGCCGAGCCCGCCGCCATCGCCGCCGCCGAGGCGCGCGGGCTGGCCCGGCTGTACGTCGTCCTGACCCGCGCGGTGACCTCGCTGACGGTCCTGCACCGGGACGACCTGCCGGCCGAGCTGGCCTCCTGACGCCGCCGCCGTCCCCGCGCCCCGTATCCCCGCCACCGCCCACCGCCCACCGCTCTGATCGGGAAGGACCGGCCATGACCGTCCCGCCCCTGTTCACCGAGACCGTCGAGCTGCCCGCCGCGCCGCCGTTCGACCTGGGGCCCGCGCTCCGCTTCATGTGCGGTTTCGCGCCCACCGCCGGCGAGCAGGCGGTCGACGGCGGCACCCTCACCAAGGCGCTGCGCGCGGCCGGCCGGACGGTCGCCGCGAGGGTCGTCCAGGCGGGCGACGGCGTGCGCGCGACCCTGCACGCCGCCGAGCCGCTCACCGAGGACGTCGTCAGCGCCGCCGCCGACCGCATCGCGTTCCACCTCAGCCTCGGCGACGACCTCACCGGCTTCTACGCGATCGGACGGGAGGATCCCGCGTTCGCGCCCGTCCTCGACCGGCTGTACGGCTACCACCAGGTGAAGTTCCCGACGCCGCTGGAGAACCTCGTGTGGGCGATCCTGTCGCAGCGCGCGCCGCGGGCCGCCGCCGCGCGCGGCAAGCACGCCCTGCGCGACGAGGTCGGCGACCGGATCACCGTGGACGGCGCCGAGTACGCGGCGTTCCCCGACGTCGACCAGCTCGTCACCCTGTCCGAGGGGCGGATCGCCGAGCTCGTCGGCAACGAGCGCAAGGGCCGCTACCTGCACGGCGCGCTGCACGCCTGGCACGGGACGGACGAGGAGTTCCTCCGCACCGGCCCCTACGGCGAGGTCAAGGAGTTCCTGCTGTCGCTGCCCGGTGTGGGTGCCTGGTCGGCGAACTTCATCCTCATCCGGGGGCTCGGGCGGATGGAGGAGACGCCGCTGGAGAAGGCGCTGCGCGGTGCCGCGTCGCGCGCCTACGGGCGCCCGCTGTCGGACACCGACCTGCAGCGGATCGCCGAGGGCTACGGCCCGTGGCAGGGGTACTGGGCGCACTACCTCCGCGCGGCCGCCTGATCCGCCCCGCCGCCCTGCGGGCGCAGGCCGTCGAAGGCGATCCGGAGGACGTCGTCGCTGCCGCCGGCCCGCCCGGCGGCGAAGGAGATCCCGGCCAGCAGGGCGGTGACCTCGGCCGGGCCGATGTCCGCGCGGACGGCCCCGGCCCGCTGGGCCCGCTCCAGCAGGGCGCCGATCGCGTCCTTCACGTCCGGTCCGGCGCGTCCGGTAGCCTCGCGGGCGTCGACGCCCGCCTCGGCCAGCGCCTCGGTGACGGCCTGCTTGGTCGCCGCCTGGGAGACCACGCGGGCGAAGAAGCCGAAGAACGCCTCGCCGGGGTCGGCGGCCGACGCCAGCTCCCGCGCCTCGCCGGCCAGCCGCTCCAGCAGCGCGACGAGCACGGCCTCCAGCAGCGACTCCTTGGTGGGGAAGTGCCGGAAGACGGTCCCGATCCCGACCCCGGCGCGGCGCGCGACCTCCTCGGTCGAGGCGGAGGTGCCCTGCGCGGCGAACACGTCCTCGGCCGCGGCGAGGACCTTGGCGCGGTTGCGCAGGGCGTCGGCGCGCAGCGGCTTCCCGGACGAGGTCGTCATCGCGGCCTTCCCGTTGACAAGTGGAGTGCGGACTCCATATTTTCGGATGCGGAGCAGAAACTCCGATTGTACGGGAGAGAGTCATGTCCGAGTTCGCCACCCCCCGCGCCGTCTTCCAGCGGCTGATCGACGGGGTGACCTCGCGGCGGCCCGACGGGCTGCCGCAGCTGTACGCCGAGGACGCGGTGGTCGTGCACCCGTTCGCCCGCCCCGCGTCCCGGCTGGAGGGCCGCGATGCGCTGCGCGAGCACTTCGCCCAGTTGGAGACCCTCCCGGTGGAGATGGCGGCCCGCAACGTGGTCGTCCACCAGACCGCCGACCCGGAGGTGATCGTCGCCGAGTTCGAGTACGCGGGCCGCAACACCGAGACGGGCCGCGACTTCGTGGTGCCGAACGTCTTCGTCATGCGGGTCCGGGACGGGCGCATCGTCGAGTCCCGCGACTACGCCCACCACCAGGCGTTCGAGGAGGCGATGGCGTGACCGCCCCCGCGCCGCGCGAGGTGTTCGCGCGGCTGAGCGCCGGGATCTCCGCCGGCCGCTGGCACGAGCTGGCGGACCTCTACGCCGAGGACGCGGTGGTCGACCAGCCGTTCGCGCTCCCGCCGGCGCCGCCGCACCTGGAGGGCCGCGCGGTCATCGGCGAGCACTTCCGCAGGGCCGCCGAAGGACCGCTCCAACTGCGCGCCCGGGACGTGGTGGTGCACGAGACGGACGATCCGGAGGTGATCGTCGCCGAGTTCGACTACGACGGCCGCGTCGCCACCACGGGCCATGAGTTCCGCTTCTCGAACGTGCAGGTGCTGCGCGTCCGGGACGGCCTGATCGTCGAGACGCGCGACTACCACGACCACCGGGCCCTCGCCCGCGCGTTCGCCGCCGGTTCGTAGGGCGATCGGGTCGCGCGCGGGCGGTTGACCGACCCCCGTGCCGGTTCCTAGGGTGGACGGGCCATACCGACCGGTTGGTATGTTCGTTCGCGGTGGCCCGTTCGCCACCCCTGCACCCCGCGCGGAGGTTCGCCCTGTGAGCACTGCACCGCCCGACGCCGACGAGCTGAGCAGGCGCGTCGGCGAGTTCCTCGCCGCCCACGACCCGTCCGCCACCGAGCCGCTGGAGTTCCTGCGCGCCCGGTTCGACGCCGGCCTGGCCTGGGTCCACTACCCCGAGGGGCTCGGCGGGCTCGGCGCCCCCCGCGCCCTGCAGCCCGCCGTCGACCGGTGGTTCGCGAAGGCGGGCGCGCCCACCAACCACCCCGAGCGCAACGGCATCGGGCTCGGCATGGCCGCGCCGACGATCCTCGCCTTCGGCACCGAGGAGCAGAAGCGCCGCCTCCTGCGCCCGCTGTGGACCGGCGAGGAGCGGTGGTGCCAGCTGTTCAGCGAGCCCGGCGCCGGCTCCGACCTCGCCGCGCTCGCCACCCGCGCCGTCCGCGACGGCGACCGCTGGATCGTCAACGGCCAGAAGGTCTGGACGTCGATGGCGCACGAGGCCCGCTGGGCGATCCTCGTCACCCGCACCGACCCGGACGTGCCCAAGCACCGCGGCATGACCTACTTCGTCTGCGACATGACCGCCCCCGGCGTCGAGGTCCGGCCGCTGCGGCAGATCACCGGCGAGGCCGAGTTCAACGAGGTCTTTCTCACCGACGTCGCGATCCCCGACGAGCACCGGCTCGGCGAGGTCGGCCAGGGCTGGCAGGTCTCCACCACCACGCTGATGAACGAGCGGGTCGCGATCGGCGGCGCCGCCACGCCCCGCGAGAGCGGGATGATCGGCGTCGTCGCGGCCCTGTGGCGCGACCGGCCCGAGCTGCGCACCCCCGGCCTGCACGACGCGGTCCTGCGCGCCTGGGTGGAGACCGAGGCCGCCCGGCTCACCGGCGAGCGGCTGCGCCAGCAGCTCACCGCCGGGCAGCCCGGCCCCGAGGGCTCCGGCGCCAAGCTCGCGTTCGCCAAGCTCAACCAGGAGGTCTCCGGCCTGGAGCTGGAACTGCTCGGCGACGAGGGGCTGCGCTACGACGACTGGACGATGCGCCGCCCCACCGAGGTCGACTTCACCCGCCGCTCGCCCGGCTACCGCTACCTGCGCGCCAAGGGCAACTCCATCGAGGGCGGCACCTCGGAGATCCTGCGCAACATCATCGCCGAGCGCGTCCTCGGCCTGCCCGGTGAGATCCGCGTCGACAAGGACGTGGCGTGGAAGGACCTGCCCAAGTGAGCGACCTCCTCTACTCCGAGATCGAGAACGACCTGCGCGCCGGCGTCCGCGAGCTGCTCGACGACAAGGCGCCCTGGACCGCCGTCCTCGCCGGCACCGAGAAGGACGAGCCGTACGACGCGGCGCTGTGGCGGGCCGTCGCCGGCCAGCTCGGCTGCGCCGGGCTGCCCGTCCCCGAGGACCTCGGCGGCGCCGGCGCCACCTGGCGCGAGACCGCCGTGGTGATGGAGGAGCTCGGCCGCGCCGTCGCGCCCGTCCCGTTCCTGGCCAGCTCCGTCATCGCGACGGCGGCGCTGCTGGCGGCGGGGGAGCGGGAGCTGCTCGGGTCCCTGGCGGCCGGGGAGAGGATCGCGGTGCTCGCCGTCCCGTTCGCGACCCCGCCCGGCGAGGTCGCCCCGACCGTCCGGGCGGCGGACGGGACGCTGACCGGCGAGATCGCCGGGGTCGCCGACGGCCTCGCCGCCGACGTGCTGCTCGTCCCGGCCGCCGACGGCCTGTACGCGGTGGACGCCGCCGACGCCGCCCGCACCGCCGTCACCTCGCTCGACATGACCCGGCGCCTGGCCGACATCGCCCTGTCCGGGGCGCCCGCGCGGCGCGTCGCGGAGGGCGGCGACGCGGTCCGCGCCGCGCTGCTGACCGGCGCGGCGATGCTGGCGTCCGAGCAGCTGGGGCTCGCCCAGCGGTGCCTGGACGACACCGTCGCCTACGTCAAGAACCGGTACCAGTTCGGCCGTCCCGTCGGCTCCTACCAGGGCCTCAAGCACCGGCTCGCCGACCTGTGGACGTCCATCACGCAGGCCCGCGCCGTCGCCCGGTACGCCGCGTCCTGCGCGGCCTCCGGCGACGCGGACCTGCCGGTCGCCGTCGCGGTCGCCCAGGCGCACTGCTCGGCGGTCGCGCTGAAGGCCGCCGAGGAGTGCGTGCAGATGCACGGCGGCATCGGGTTCACCTGGGAGAACTCCTCGCACCTGTTCCTCAAGCGCGCCAAGGCCGACTCGATCGCGCTCGGCACCGCCGACCGCCACCGCGCGGCCCTGGCGGCGCTGGTCGACCTCCCCTCGGCCTGAGGCGGGGGCGCGCGGGCGTCGACCCTGCGGCACCGCCCCGGCGAGCGCGACGCCGGGGCGGTCAGCCGGTGATGACCGCGAGGATCCGCGTGCCCACCGGGAACACGCCGCGTTCGGCCAGCGCGGCGATCCCGAACATCATCTTCGCGGTGTAGACCCGGTCGAGGACCAGCCCGTGCCGGGCGGCGAAGTCGCCGATGAAACCGTCCAGTTCCGGGGACGTCCGGGCGTAGCCGCCGAAGTGGAAGCCGTGCTCGACGCGCCACGACCCGCGCCGCTCTCCGTACGTCTCCCGCTGGAGCCGCTCCACCTCAGCCTCCATGAAACCGCCCTTAAGGACGGAGAAGCCGAGGGCGCGCGCGCCCGGCGGCAGCCCGGCCGCCAGGCCCGCCAGCGTCCCGCCCGTCCCGCACGGGCAGCAGACGACGTCGAATCCCGCCGACTCGGCGCCCAGCTCCGCGCAGCCCCGGACCGCCAGGGCGTTGCTGCCGCCCTCCGGCAGCAGGTAGAAGTCGCCCCACCGCTCCCGCAGCGCGGCGACGACGTCCGGTTCGTGCTTGCGGCGGTACGTCGTCCGGTCCATGTACGCGAGCCGCATGCCCCGGCTCTCGGCGTACGCCAGCGAGGCGTTGAGCGGCAGGTGCTCCTCGCCCCGCACCACCCCGACGGTCGCGAACCCGAAGACGTCCCCGGCCGCCGCCGTCGCCCGCAGATGGTTGGAGTACGCCCCGCCGAACGTCAGCAGCGTCCCGTGCTCGCGGGCGGGGCCGATGTTGTGCCGGAGCTTGCGCCACTTGTTGCCCGGAAGCTCCGGGTGGACGAGGTCGTCGCGCTTCAGGAACAGCCGGAGGCCGCGCCGCGCGAACCGGGCGTCGTCCAGCTCCACGACCGGGGAGGGCGCGGCTTCGGGCGGGGGCGCCGGGGGCCGGGCCGGGGTCATCGCGGCGCCGGCAGGCCGAGCTTCTTCCGCAGCGTCCGCTGCACCTCGTCGATGCCGGGCCGCGCGTCCACCGTCACCACGTACTCCTTGCGGGCGAACAGCTCCAGGATCGGGGCGGTCTTCCGCCGGTAGAGCCGCAGCCGCTCCGTCACGGCCTCCTCGGTGTCGTCCTCCCGGGCGACGAGCCGGCCGCCGCACACGTCGCACCGGCCCTCCTGGGTGGGCCGGTCCGCGATCAGGTTGTAGTCCATCCCGCACTCGGAGCACAGCCTGCGCGCCAGCACCCGGCGGCGGACCTCCTCGTCCGGCAGGTCCAGGTGGATCACCCCGTCGATGTCGTAGCTCTCCAGGAAGAACTCCGCCTGCCGCCTGCTGCGCGGGAACCCGTCGATGATGAACCCGTAGTTCCAGTCGTGCTGCTCGAGCCTGCCGCGCACGACCCCCTCCACGAGGTCGTCGCCGACCAGCTCGCCCGCCGCCATCGCGCGCCGCACCTGCGCGCCGAGCTTGGTGTGGTTCTGCACATGCCAGCGGAAGATGTCACCGACCCCGATGTGCACCAGGTCGAGATCGCGCGCCAGCAGCAGCGACTGCGTCCCCTTCCCGCTGCCCTGGGCGCCGATGATCACGTACTTGCGCATGCCCGCAGCCTATGCGGCGCGGGCCCGGGCGGCCGCGCCCCGGGTCAGCGCGCGAGCCGCAGCGCCCGGCCCAGCCACCGGAACCGCGAGCGGTCGGGCACGTGCTCGGGCTCGTCGCGCAGCGTCAGGCAGTCCGGCAGCGTCCCGATCGCCGGCGGCCGCACGCACACCAGCGTCGCCCGAGCCCGGCGCGCGCAGTGCAGCCGCACCGATGGCCGCAGCAGCCGCGAGAACGGCCCCCGCGTCCCGTGCCCGACGACGAGGATGTCGTCCTCGCCCGCAAGCCGGACCAGCGTCGCCCCCGGCTCCCCGACCAGCGCCAGCGCGCTCATCTCCACGCCGTCCGGCGGGCCGCCGCTCACCTCGTCCAGCAGCCGGGCGACGAGCTCGGCGCCCGACCCGCGCAGCGCGTCGGTGATCCCGCAGCCGAGCTGGCCCGCCGCCGAGACGTGCGGCGGCAGCGGCGCGGAGTGGGCGACGAGCAGCGGCAGCCGGCGCAGCCGCGCCTCGCCGATCGCCCAGGAGAGCGCGCATCGTGCCCCCGAGGAGTCATCGACTCCCACGACGACGCGCGGGCCGCCCTCCGGTCTCGCGATCACGGTCCCTCCTGAAGGCAACGGACTGATGTGCACTCTAGGGTGCAGGCATACCCGTTCCGACGGAAGTGTTTCCGCTTCAGGAAAGCGGAGTTTCCGCAATCGTCACCGGCGTGTCGCCCGCGGGCCGCTCGCCGCGCCCCGCCGCGGGCCGGTCGTCGGGTGCCGCCGCGGGCCGTCCGGCGCCCGCGGGCCGGGCTCCGAAGCCCGACAGGACCGACTCCAGCAGCGGCAGCGCCGCACCCGCCCGCTTCGCGCGGATCACCACGTCCCACGCCGGCTCGAACTTCTTCCACCCGCCCGCGTAGGCGGCGTGCCGGGCCTTGCCGCGCAGCGTCGGCTTCGACGCGGCGCCCCGCGCGATGTTCCGCCACCGGTAGAAGTCCCGGTAGGCGCGCCAGTACCCGTCCTCCAGCTGCGTGGCGGTCATCCGGGCGGGCTTGAACACGACCGTACGCGTGTCGTAGCGGTCCCAATCGCGGTGAAGGATCCGTCCCGCCTTCTCCATCCGCGCGTACAGCCGCGTGCCGGGATACGGCGTCATCACGTGGAACGTCGCGGTCTCGATGCCCTGGCCGACCGCCCACTCGACCGTCCGCCCGAACACGCTCGGGTCGTCCTGGTCCATGCCGAACACGAAGCTGCCGTTCACCATGACGCCGTGGTCGTGCAGGCGCCTGATCACCTGCCCGTAGTCCCGGTCGATGTTCTGCCACTTGCGCTGCTCGGCCAGGTTGCCGGAGTTGACCGTCTCGAACCCCACGAACAGGCTCCGCAGCCCCGACTCCACGGCCTTCTCCAGCAGCCCCGGCCGCAGCACCGACTGGACCGTTCCGGCGGCCTGCCACAGCCGCCCCATCCCGCGCATCCCGTCGAACAGCGCCCCCGCGAACCGCGCGTTGCCGAACAGGTGGTCGTCCAGGAAGTACAGATGCCGGCCGGGCAGCCGGTCGATCTCGGCTAGCGCCGCGTCCACGGTCTGGGTGTAGAACGACTTGCCGCCCTCGAAGAACGCCTCCTTGTAGCAGAAGTCGCAGACGTGCGGGCAGCCGCGGGACACGACGATCGAGTTCGGCACGAGGTACCGGCGCCGGTCGATGAGGTCCCGCCGCACCGGCGGCAGCCCGGCCAGCGTCCGCTCCGAGGAGTCGTAGCGCGGCGCCGGCCGCCCCGCGCGCAGGTCGGCGAGGAAGCGCGGCCAGGTGTCCTCGCCCGGCCCGCAGAAGATCGTGTCGGCGTGCGCCGCCGCCTCGTCCGGCAGCGACGTCACGTGCAGCCCGCCGAGGCACACGTACGCGCCCCGCGCGCGGTAGTGGTCCGCCAGCTCGTAGGCCCGCCGAGCGGACGTGATGTACACCTGGATCACCACCAGGTCGGGCTCGTCGGACAGGTCGACCTTCTGGACGTGCTCGTCGGTCAGCGTCACGTCGTCGTCCGGGTCGAGGTAGCCGGCGAGCGTGGCGAGCCCGAGCGGCGGGAAGAGCGAGTACTTGATCGGCCTGAAGAACGGCGACGACGCCTCGGTCAGGGCGGGCAGGATCATCTTCACGCGCATGCCCCCACGCTCCCGCCCGGAAAGGTGCGACCTGTGCGCCCGATGTGCCGATCTCGTGGAGGTCCCGCCGGACCCCCTACCCGGAGCCGGGACCCGACGTCCACAGCCACGCCGTCGCCTTGGTCTCCTTGCAGGCCACGTGGACGGGCCGGTACCGCTCGCGCTCGACGCATCCGCCGCCGCCGGTCACGTCCTCGAACATCCGGTCGCCGACGATCAGGCCGACGTCCGAACCGGACAGCTCGATCGCCTCCTTGAAGGCCGGCGCTTCCAGCAGCCGGAACAGATGCACCAAGGCATGGCCGGCCACGCCGTGGGCGTCCCGCCGCACGAGGCCGGCGGACACGGCGACCCGCAGCCGCAGCCGCGACGCCTCGCTCCTGCACCGGTTCGAGTGCCGCAGCATCGCGCCGAGATGATGAGCGAGCGGATCGAGGAGCAGATGTCCCGGCATCCCCGGCGGCAGGACGACGAGCGCGCCGTCGCCCCGGTCTTCGACATGGCAGGCCTCCCAGGGCAGCCAGGTCATCTCGAACGCCCGCCGCAGCACTGCGTACGTCGCGCCGCGGAGTTCCTCCTGGATCGCCTCGTCCCGATGCGGGGCGCCGAACCCCACCACGTCGACGGCGAGGAGATGGGTGTAGTGCCGCGGGTCGGCGGGGACGGCCGGGCACGGCGCCCACCCGCCCATGAAGCGCACCTGGGCGACGGAAGCGTCCCGTGACACTGGCTTCCGGTCGTGCGCGCGTCGTATCCTCATCGAGGATCGAGGCCTTTCTGGGAATGGCTGCTGCGGTCACGTGCGGGGCTCCTGATGCAGCAGGGGTCCCGCCACTGTCGTTACGGGCTTCTGGTGGTTCTCGTCGGCCCGCGGGCGGCTGTCGGACTTCGCCCACAATTATGCGCCGACCCGCCGAGAGGCCTCTGCTCGCGGCTGATTGCCCGGCGCAGATCGCAAGAATCTTTTTCACCACCTGTCGCCGCGATAAGTGGCAATCGAGCGGCATGCGCGTTGCGGGATCGCATCGGGACGAGTGGCGGTGTGGAAGCAGGCGGAGTGCTCTTGTCCCGTGGCAAAGTGCGACCTGGTGCGGTGGGTCTGGCAAACTGCCACATCGCTGTTTTAATGGAGACATCCCGCACGGCGGCGTTCGGTGATGTGCCGCTTTGCCAGGGCGAGCAGAGGGGTGAGCATGGGCGTGCCCTCCCGGCCCGGACCGATGGTCCAGCGCGCGATCCTGACGAGCGAGCTGCAGCGCCTCCGGCAGGAGAACGGCGTGACCCAGGAGCAGGTGGCCGCCGCGCTCGACTGGTCGACATCGAAACTGATCCGCATCGAGGGCGGAGCCGTCGGCGTCTCCACGACGGATCTGCACGCGCTGCTGCGCCACTACGGAATTCAGGACGGTGACGCGCAGGTCGCAAAGCTGACCGAAATCGCCCGCGACGCCCGGCAGCGCGGCTGGTGGGCGCTCTACAAGAACGAGCTGGCGCCGGAATACCTCAGGTACATCGGGTACGAGAACGGCGCCTCGATCATCCGCAGCTTTCAGCCGTTGCTGGTGCCCGGGCTTCTGCAGACGGAGGAGTACGCGAACGCGGTGACGATCGAGTTCGTTCCCACTCCGAACCAGCGCGACGTCGTGGTGGAGGTGCGGATGCGGCGGCAGGAGGAGATCTTCTCGCAGAGCGAGCCGCCGCAGGTGTCGATGGTGGTGGACGAGGCGGCGCTCCGCCGCAGGGTGGGGGGACAGGTCGACCCCGGCGTCATGCCCCGGCAGCTGCGGCACCTTCTCGCCATGATCGAGAAGCCCTACGTGTCGATCGAGGTCATCCCCTTCTCCAAGGGCGCCCACTTCGGCATGGGGGGAGGGTTCACCGTTCTCGAGTTCGCCGATGCCCGGGTGAACGACGTCCTCTACCTGGAGCAGACGGATGTCACCGTCATGGATCCGGACTCGAGGATCACCGCCTACCGGGCGGCGTACGAGAACCTCCGGCAGTTGGCCGTGCGCCCCGACGAGACGGGCCGCTTCATCGAGGAGATCATCGCTTCGATGACGTGACCGGACGTGACCGGACGTGACGGCCGGCCGTCCCCCGGCCCGGTGGCGAGGGCATGCCGCCCGCGCCGCGGTCGATCCCGGTGCCAAGAGTCCCGTTGCGGCGGCCCCGGCGGTACCGGAACTGGTACAAATCTTCCTGCCAAGATCCGCGGCCGCTACCGAGAGTGCTCGTCGGTCGCTTTGGGTAAGCATCGGGCATCGGCGCCCGTCGATACGCGAAACGGCCTCGGCGAGGCCGGTGGGAGGCTCTGGTGTCACTGGTCCAGCGGTCCGGCTCCCCGTCCGATGGGGCCGCGCCCACCGGCGCTCATGAAGGCTCCGCCGGAGCCCCGCGCTGGCGCAAGGCGTCGGCGAGCCGGGAGGCCGAATGCGTCGAGGTCGCGAGCGGCCGGGCCGGGGTGCTCGTCCGAGACTCGAAGGACGCGGCGGGGCCCGTGATCGCGATGACGCGCGAGGCGTTCGCCGGGCTGCTGGCGGGCGTTCGGGGCGCGGCCGGGTGAGGTCGCGGATCCCTCGGGTCGGCACTGGTGAATCCGCAGGTCGGGCGTAGGATCGGTGGAACCCGTCTGTTCTGTCGGTGGGGTCGCCTACGGTCGGGGTGTGAGGCGGCCGTGTGAGCGCCGCCACAGTGACGCCGCCCCAGTGAAGGTGATGACCACCATGGCGAACAGCACCAAAGAGACGGACCGGGACTTTCAGGAGCTGGCCGACCCGTACCGGCGGGAGCTGCTGGCGCACTGCTACCGGATGCTCGGGTCCATCCACGACGCCGAGGACCTCGTCCAGGAGACGTACCTGCGGGCCTGGCGCTCCTACGACGGCTTCGAGGGGCGGTCGTCGCTGCGGACGTGGCTCTACCGGATCGCGACGAACGTCTGCCTGACCGCGATCGACCAGCGCGGCCACCGGCCGATGCCGTCCGGGCTGGGCGCCCCGAGCGATGAGCCGGAGCGCCCCGTGGTGGCCTCGCCGGAGGTGCCGTGGCTCGAGCCTGCGCCCGACGCGGTGCTCGGCGCGGACGCCGCCGACCCCGCCACCATCGTCGCCGCCCGCGAGAGCACCCGGCTCGCCTTCGTCGCCGCCCTCCAGCACCTGCCCGCCAAGCAGCGGGTCGTGCTGATCCTCCGGGACGTCCTGAAGTGGAAGGCGGCCGAGGCCGCCGAGCTGCTCGGCACCTCCACCGCGGCCGTCAACAGCGCGCTGCAGCGGGCGCGGGCGCAGCTGGAGGAGACGGCGCCGCTCCGCGACGAGCTGGTCGAGCCCACCGACCCGGGCCAGCGCGACCTGCTCGAACGGTACGCGAGGGCGTTCGACGACGCGGACGTGGACGCGCTGCTGGAGCTGTTCAGGAAGGACGCGGTCTGGGAGATGCCGCCGTTCCCGCAGTGGTTCGTCGGCGCGGACACGATCGTCCGGCTCATCAAGGCGCAGTGCGGGCCCGAGCCGGGGGAGCTGCGGATGGTGCCGGCGTCCGCCAACGGGCAGCCCGCCTTCGGCATGTACCGGCGCGACGCGGAGGGCGTGCACCGGCCGTTCCAGCTCCAGGTGCTCGGCATCACCGGCGAGGGGGTGGCGCAGGTGTCGGCGTTCTTCGACACGTCGCTGTTCCCCGTGTTCGGCCTGCCCGAGACGCTCTGACCGCCGCCCGGGGAGGCGTAAGGCGGTCGGTGCCCGGATTCCACCGGGGAGCCCGCCGGTGTCCGGTGCTGACGGTGGCCCTGATTTTCCGTTGAGTGGAAACCCGGGTGGGCCGCCGTCGCCGGCTGCTGCCAGGGTTGAGGCAGTGCGGACGGCGCAGGCGGCCCTGCCGGGATCACGGTGGGGTGGGCGCCGCCGCGCCGCGACCGGGGCGGCACCGGCGGAGCACGCCGAGGAAGGAACGAGCGCATGACGCATCCCCCGTACCTGTATCCGGGCTACAAGAGCACGGTGCTCCGCGCCCCGTCGCAGGAGCTGATCATGCCGAAGCTCGGCCCGGACAGCGTCGAGCTGGCCTCGCCGGTCTTCGGCCACCAGGAGCTCGGACGGCTGGACCACGACCTGACCGTGCAGCACTCCGGCGAGCCGCTCGGCCAGCGGATCATCGTGACCGGGCGGGTCCTGGACGGCGCGGGCCGCCCGGTGCGGAACGCGCTCGTCGAGGTCTGGCAGGCGAACTCCGCAGGCCGCTACAACCACCTCGGCGACATCCACCCCGCGCCGCTGGACCCGAACTTCACCGGCGCGGGACGGTGCCTCACCGACGACGAGGGCCGCTACCGGTTCATCACGATCAAGCCGGGCGCCTACCCGTGGGGCAACCACCACAACGCGTGGCGGCCGGCGCACATCCACTTCTCGGTGTTCGGCACCGCCTTCACCCAGCGGCTCGTCACGCAGATGTACTTCCCGGACGACCCGCTGTTCCCGTTCGACCCGATCTTCCAGTCGATCCCCGAGGAGAAGGACCGCGAGAAGCTGATCTCGCGGTTCGACATGGATCTCACCGAGCCGGAGTGGGCATTGGGGTTCCAGTGGGACATCGTGCTGGGCGACACCCCGATGGAGGCGTGATGACCGTGCCCGCGAACAGCGCATCGGCGAAGGCCACGCCTTCGCAGACCGTCGGCCCGTTCTACGGCTACGCGCTGCCGTACGAGGCCGGCCCGCGGGTCGCGCCCGCGTGGCGCCCGGACGCGATCACCGTGCGCGGGCGGGTGCTCGACGGCGCCGGCGAGCCGGTGCCGGACGCGCTGCTGGAGATCTGGCAGGCCGACGAGAACGGGGAGATCCCGGCTCGGCCGGGCGGCATCGTCCGGGAGGGCCATGACTTCTCCGGGTTCGGGCGGTGCGGCACCGACCCGGCGGGCGGGTTCTGGTTCACCACGGTGAAGCCGGGCGCGGTCGGGGCGGGCGCGCCCTACATCGCGCTCCTGGTGTTCGCGCGGGGGCTGCTGAAGCCGGTCGCGACCCGGATCTACTTCCCGGAGGACGAGGCCGCGCACGCCGGCGACCCGCTGCTCGCGGAGGTCCCGGCGGACCGCCGCGGGACGCTCGTCGCCGAGCGGGAGGGCGACCGGACGTACCGGTTCGACGTGCGGCTGCAGGGCGAGGGGGAGACGGTCTTCCTTGCCTTCTGAGACGTCGCCGCCCCCCGGCGGGCCGTCGCCCGACGCGGGGCTGCTGTCGCCCGTGCGCGCCGGGACGGAGGCCGAGGCGGCCACGAGCGACGCCGCGTACCTGGCGGCGATGCTGGACGCCGAGGCGGCGCTGGCCCGGGCCCAGGCCCGCCTGAAGATCATTCCGGCCGCGGCGGCCGAGGCGATCACCACGGCCGCCGCGTCCGGCGGGATCGACGTGGCGGACGTGGCGCGCCGGGCCCGCGGGTCGGGGAACCCCGTCGTCCCGCTGGTCGCCGACCTGCGCGGCCTCGCCGGCGCGGCGGGCGAGCACGTCCACAAGGGCGCCACCAGCCAGGACATCGCCGACACCGGCGCGATGCTCGTCGCGGCCCGGGCCAGGCGCGCCGTCCTCGCCCACCTCGACCGGGCACTGGACGCGCTGGCCGGGACCGCGGCGCGGTACCGCGACACCCCGATGGCGGCGCGCACGCTCGGCCGGCAGGCGCTGCCCACCACGTTCGGCGCGAAGGCGGCGAACTGGCTGCTCGGCTGCCTGGAGGCGCGCGAGCGGCTGGCGGCGGTCGCGCTGCCGGTCCAGCTCGGCGGCGCCGCCGGCACGCTGGACGCCTACGGCGACCGGGCGTTCGACCTCGTGGCCGCGTTCGCGCAGGAGACCGGCCTGGACGCGCCGGACCTGCCGTGGCACACCCGCCGGACCCCCGTCGCGGACCTGGCCTCGGCGCTCGCGGTGACCGCCGGCGCCCTCGGCAAGATCGCCACCGACGTGTGGCTGCTCGCGCAGAGCGAGGTCGGCGAGGTGGCCGAGGCCGCCGGGCCCGGGCGCGGCGGCTCGTCGTCGATGCCGCACAAGCGCAACCCGGCGCTGTCGGCCCTCGTCCGCTCGGCGGCGCTGCAGGTCCCGGCGTACGCGCAGGTCGTCCTCGCCGCGCAGGCCGCGCCGCTGGAGCGCCCGGCGGGGGAGTGGCACGCCGAATGGCAGCCGCTGCGCGAGTGCCTGCGGCTGACCGGCGGCGCGGCCGAGACCGCCGCCGAACTGGTCTGCGGCCTGGAGGTGTCGGCGGACCGGATGCGCGCGAACCTCGACGGCCTGCTGGACGTCCTCGGAGACGATCCCGGCACCGGCGCGGCCGCCGCCCTGGCCGACCGCGCCCTCGACGCGTACCGGAGGAACCGCGCATGACCCCGCATCCGGGAACCCTGCACCACGGCATCCCGCAGTACCGCCTCGACGGGCCGCCGGACGCGCCCGTCGTCGTCCTCGGCCCGTCGCTCGGCACCTCGATGGACCTGTGGCTGCCGCAGCTTCCGGCGCTCACGCGCAGGTGGCGGGTGCTGCGCTACGACCTGCCGGGGCACGGCGGCGCGCCCTCGCCGCCCGGCCCGTACACCGTCGAGGGCCTCGCCGCCGGGGTCGCCCTGCTGCTCGACCGCCTCAGGATCACCGGGGCCGCGTACGCCGGGGTGTCGCTCGGCGGCGCCATCGGCACCGCCCTCGCGCTTCTCGACCCGGTGCGCGTCAGGAGCCTCGTCCTGTGCTGCACCTCGCCCCGCTTCGGCGACCCGGGGCCGTGGCGGGAGCGGGCGGAGCTCGTCCGCCGCGAAGGCCTGGAGCCGGTCGCCGCCACGGCCGCCGGACGCTGGTTCACGCCCGGTTTCACCGGCGCGGACCCGTACGTCGCGATGCTCCGCGCGACCGACCCGGAGGGCTACGCGGGCTGCTGCGACGCGCTCGCCTCCTTCGACGCCACCGCGACGCTCGTCAACATCGCCGCGCCGACGCTGGTGATCGCCGGCGCGGAGGACGGCCCCACCCCGCCGCGCGGGCACGCCGACCGGCTCGCCGAAGGCATCCCCGGTGCCGAGCTCGTCGTGGTCGACGGCGCCGGGCACCTCGCCAACGCCGAACGCCCCGAGCCCGTCACCGAGGCGATCACCGCGCACCTGGACCGCACATGGAAGGGACGAGAATGAGCGAAGCGAACCGGTGGGGGGCCGTCCCCCCGCAGGGTGCCCGATGAGCGCGCGCGGCACCGACGAGGAACGGCACGCGGAGGGCATGCGGACGCGCCGCGAAGTGCTCGGCGACGCGCACGTCGACCGCGCCGAGGCCCGCAAGGACGCCTTCACCGAGGACTTCCAGGACCTGATCACCCGGTACGCCTGGGGCGAGATCTGGACCCGCCCCGGCCTGGACCGCAGGACCCGGAGCTGCATCACGCTGACCGCCATGGTCGCGGGTGGCCACCTGGACGAGCTGGCCATGCACGTGCGCGCCGCCCTCCGCAACGGGCTGACCCCCGAGGAGATCAAGGAGGTCCTGCTGCAGACCGCGATCTATTGTGGAGTGCCCGCCGCGAACTCGGCGTTCGCCGTCGCCCAGCGGGTACTGGCCGAACAGGAGTGACCGGCGGGAGGGCCATGGCTGAGCGCGCGCGCCCGGTGAGCGTGGCGGGCAAGGTGATGGCCATCCTGAACGCCTTCGCCCAGGGCGACGTGCGCCTGAACCTGAGCGAGATCTGCCGCCGCGCCGAGCTGCCGCTGGCCACCGGGCACCGGCTGGTCGGGGAGCTGGCCGCGGGCGGGTTCCTGGAGCGGGTGCCGGACGGGACGTACCGCATCGGCACCCGGCTGTGGCGGATCGGCAGCCAGGCCCCCGCCGTCACCGGGCTGCGCGAGCTGGCACTGCCGCACATGGAGGACCTGTACGAGGCGACCCACGACAACGTGCAGCTCGCCGTGCTGCGCGATGACCGCGCCCTGGTCGTGGAGCGGCTGCGCGGGACGCGCTCGGTGCCGGTCGTGACGCAGGTCGGCGCGACGCTGCCGCTGCACACCACCGGCGTCGGGAAGGTCCTGCTGGCGTTCGCGGCGGCGGAGTACCGCAGGCGGGTGATCGACGCGGGGCTGGAGCGGTACGCGGCCCGCACGATCACCGATCCGGACGAGATGCGGCGCTGCCTGGAGCAGGTCCGCCGCTCGGGGTACGCGCTGACCCGCGACGAGATGACGCTGGGCGCCTCGTCGGTCGGCGCGCCCGTCCGCGACGGGACGGGGGAGGTGGTGGCCGCGCTGTCGCTGGTCGCGCGGACCCGCAGCGCGGACCTGCGGCGGCTGCTGCCGCCCCTGACGACGGCGGCGCGGGCGCTGTCGCGGGACGTCGCCCAGCACTGGCGCGGACACCCTGAGGTGTTTTCCACCGAGCGGAAGACCGGCGCCTGAACCTGCGGGTACGCGCGCCAGCATCACAGGGGGATCCCCCCGAGAGAGCGATGACGAGGAGGCTCGATGCGTACCCAGGTGGCGATCATCGGCGGCGGCCCGGCGGGGCTGCTGCTGTCGCATCTGCTGCATCTGCAGGGGATCGATTCGGTGGTCCTGGAGAGCCGTGACCGCGGCTACGTGGAGCGGCGGCAGCGGGCCGGGATGCTCGAGCAGGGCACCACGGACGTGCTCCGCGAGAGCGGAGTGGGGGAGCGGCTCGACCGCGAGGGCCTCGTCCATCACGGCCTGGAGCTGCGGTTCGGCGGCGCGGGGCACCGGGTCCCGCTGACCGACCTGACGGGCCGGACCGTCACGGTCTACGCGCAGACCGAGATCGTCAAGGACCTGGTCGCCAGGCGGCTGGCGGACGGCGGCGACGTGCGCTTCGAGACCGAGGTCGTCGGCCTCGACCCGTCGGCGCCCAGCGTGACGTTCCGCGACGCCGGCGGCGGGACGCACACGCTCGACTGCGACTACATCGCGGGCTGCGACGGGTTCCACGGCGTCAGCCGCCCGGCGGTGCCGGGGCTGCGGACGTTCTCCCGCGAGTACCCGTTCGCCTGGCTCGGCGTCCTCGCCGACGTCCCGCCGTCCACCGACGAGCTGATCTACGCCAACCACGACCGCGGGTTCGCGCTGCACAGCCTGCGCTCCCCGCAGGTCAGCCGGCTGTACCTGCAGGTGGCGCCGGACGAGGACATCGCGGACTGGTCCGACGCGCGGATCTGGGAGGAGCTCGCGGCCCGGTTCGCCACCGACGACGGCTGGAAGCTGCGCGAGGGGCCGATCACCGACAAGTCGATCACGCCGATGCGCAGCTTCGTGGCCGAGCCGATGCGGCACGACCGGCTGTTCCTCGCAGGCGACGCGGCCCACATCGTCCCGCCGACGGGCGCCAAGGGCCTGAACCTGGCGGTGTCGGACGTGATCGTGCTGGCCAGGGCGCTGACGGAGCGGTACGCGACGGGCTCGGACGCTCTGCTCGACGCGTATTCTTCGACCTGCCTGCGGCGCGTGTGGCGGGCCGAGCACTTCTCCTACTGGATGACCACGCTGCTGCACGTGGATCCGGCCGCCGATGACTTCGCCCTGCGGCTCCAGCGCTCGCACCTGGACTACGTGGCCTCCTCCGAGGCCGCGAAGGCGTCGCTTGCGGAGAACTACACGGGGCTGCCGCTCGACTAACGACGCCGCGTAGGGGCGGTGCGGGCACTGAACGGCGGACGCCGCGGATCCGTTCCCGCCCGCGATGAGATGCACATCACGCAAGCTGGCAGTGCCTGAAATTTTGCCGGACACGCAAGTTCGGTTTACCGTGAGGGCATGACCGAGACGAGCCTGCGCGAGCGCAAGAAGGTCGCGACGCGCCGGGCGCTCAGCCGCGCCGCCGCGCTCCTCGCCGTGGAGCGCGGCGTCGAGGGCGTCACCATCGAGGCGATCGCAGACGCGGCCGGGGTCTCCCCCCGCACGTTCCACAACTACTTCCCCGGCAAGGAAGAGGCGATCGTCGCGCCGCTCACCGACGGGGCGCAGGCCGTGATCGACGCCCTGCGCGCCCGCCCGGCGGGCGAGCCGATCTGGGACGCGCTGCGCGAGGTCGTCCGGGAGGCCCTGCTGCCGACCGACACCCGCGACGAGACCATCGCGCTGCTGCGCGTGGTCAAGCGGAACCCCGCGCTCGTCGGCAAGCAGCTGTGCGGGCTCGGCGAGATGCAGCGGCAGATCGCCGAGGTCATCGCCGCGCGCACCGGCACCCACGCCGGCCGCGACCTGTACCCGCACCTGCTGGCCGGCGCCGCGGGCGTCGCCATGCGCACCGCCGTCGACCTGTGGGTCGACGGGCGCGGCGGCGCCGACCTGCCCGAACTGATCGACTCGGCGTTCGCGCAGCTGCGCGCCGGGCTGCCCGGCCCGTGACCGGGCGCCTCCCGACCCCCGGCGCCGCGCCGCCGCCCAGCGGCGCCGGGTCCCCCAGCAGGGCGGCCGCACCCCCACCACCCCCCTGACCGAAGTGACAGCCCGACGGCCGGCCGCCGTGGGGCCATGTCCGCACGCCCCGTTACCGATGGGACGCTCTCTTGGCCACCTTCCTCTACCGGCTCGGCCGGTTCTCGTTCCGGCGCCGCCGGCTCGTCACGCTGCTCTGGGTGGGGCTGCTCGTGCTCTTCGGCGTCGGCGCCGCCGTGCTCAAGGGGCCCACCTCCAACGACTTCTCGATCCCGGGCACCGAGTCCCAGCAGGCGATCGACCTGCTCAAGGACCGGATGCCGCAGGCGTCGGCGGACGGCGCCACCGCCCGGGTCGTGTTCGCCGCGCCCGACGGGAGGACCGTGACCGACCCCGCCGGCAAGGCGGGCGTCGAGAAGGTCGTCGCTCGGTTGAAGGCGGCGCCGCAGGTCGCCTCCGTCGTCGACCCCTACCAGGCGAAGGCCGTCTCGCAGGACGGCCGGATCGCCTACACGCAGGTCACCTACAAGGTGCCGGCGATCGACGTCACCGACGCCGCGCGCGACGCGCTGACCGCCGCCGCCCAGCCCGGCCGGGACGCCGGGCTCCAGGTGGAGATGGGCGGCGACGCGACCGAGGCGATGCCGGAGCAGAGCGCCACCGAGGTGATCGGCGTCGCGGTCGCCGCGGTCGTGCTGATCATCACGTTCGGGTCGCTGATCGCCGCCGGGCTGCCGCTGCTGAACGCCATCCTCGGCGTCGGCATCGCGATGGCCGGGATCACCGCGGCGACCGGGCTGTTCGAGATGAGCTCGATGACCTCGACGCTCGCGCTGATGCTCGGCCTCGCCGTCGCGATCGACTACGCGCTGTTCATCGTCTCCCGGTACCGGCACGAACTGCGCGAGGGCCGCACCGGCGAGGAGGCCGCGGGACGCGCCGTCGGCACCGCCGGGTCGGCGGTGGTGTTCGCCGGGCTGACCGTCGTCATCGCGCTGGCCGGCCTCGCCGTGGTCGACATCCCGATGCTCACCGAGATGGGGCTCGCCGCCGCGTTCGCCGTGGTCGTCGCGGTCCTGATCGCGCTGAGCCTGCTGCCCGCGCTGCTCGGCTTCGCCGGCCGCAAGGTGCTCGGCGGCTGGATCCCGTTCCTGCGCGGCGGCGTCTCCCGCCGCGGCCGCCCGCCGTTCGGCGAGCGGTGGGCCCGGTTCGTCATCCGGCGCCCGCTGCCGGTGCTCCTGCTGGCCATCGCCGGCATGGGCGTGATCGCCGTTCCGGCGCTGGATCTGCGGCTCGGCATGCCCGGCGACGAGGTCGCCTCGTCCGCCACCACGCAGCGCAAGGCGTACGACCTGCTCGACAAGGGCTTCGGGCCCGGCTTCAACGGCCCGCTGATGGTCGTCGTGGACGGCGCGAACGCGCAGGCGGCCGGGCAGCGGTTCGCCGGCGAGATCAAGGCGCTGCCGGACGTCGCCGCCGTGACGCCGCCGCAGGCGAACCCGGCGGGGGACACCGCCGTCCTGACCGTCGTTCCGAAGAGCGGGCCGAGCAGCCAGCAGACCGAGGACCTCGTCTCGGCCATCCGCGGCAAGGGCGACGGGCTGAAGGCGCAGACCGGCGCGCAGGCCATGGTCACCGGCCGGACCGCCATGATGATCGACGTGTCGGCCAAGCTCAGCAGCGCCCTCGCGCCCTACCTCGGGCTCGTCGTCGGGCTCGCGTTCATCCTGCTGATGCTGGTGTTCCGGTCGCTGCTGGTCCCGCTGAAGGCCACGCTCGGGTTCCTGCTCACCGTCGCGGCCACCTTCGGCGCCGTCGTCGCGGTGTTCCAGTGGGGCTGGCTGTCCGGGCTGTTCGGCGTCGAGGAGACCGGCCCGATCATGAGCATGATGCCGATCTTCATGATCGGCGTGGTGTTCGGGCTGGCCATGGACTACCAGGTCTTCCTGGTCACCCGGATGCGCGAGGAGCACGTGCACGGCGCGCCCCCGGGGGAGGCGGTGGTCACCGGCTTCCGGCACGGCGCCCGCGTCGTCACCGCCGCCGCCGTGATCATGATCGCGGTGTTCGCCGGGTTCCTCTCCTCCTCCGAGTCGATGATCAAGATGATGGGCTTCGCGCTCGCCGCCGGCGTCGCCTTCGACGCCTTCGTCGTCCGGATGACGATCGTCCCGGCGGTGATGGCGCTCGTCGGCCGGGCCGCGTGGTGGCTGCCGCGGTGGCTCGCGCGCATCCTGCCCAACGTGGACGTCGAAGGTGAGAGGCTTCGGCATCTGCTCCACGACGGGCACGGCGGCGGCGACCCCGCGCCGCGCCCCGGCGAGGGCGAGCGCGAGCTCGACCCGGCCGTGACCTGACCCAGGGCCCGGGCCGTCCCTCGCGGGGGCCGGCCCGGGCCGTCCCAGCAGCCGCCGGCTCACCCGAGCGCGGCGGACCCGCCCGCCAAAGGACCTCCCATGAGCCTCCTCGAACAGCCGTCCCGGCCGGTCTCGTCGTTCGCGCGGCTGCGCAGACCGGGAGGACCGGGCGGGGCGCGGCCGGGCGGGCGGCCGCGGCCCGTCCGCGAGCTGCTGCTCATCGGGGTGCTGTTCACGGTCTACAAGCTCGGGCGGCTGCTGGCCAACGACCGGGTGGGCGAGGCGTTCGGCAACGCCCGCCGGATCTGGGACGTGGAGCGGGCCCTCGACCTGCCGAACGAGCTGCACCTCCAGCACGGGCTGCTGCACAGCCAGTTCCTGGTGCACGTGGCTAACTGCTACTACGCCTACGTCCACTTTCCCGCGATGGCGCTGTTCCTGCTCTGGATCTACCTGCGCCGGCCCGCGCACTACCGGTGGATCCGCCGGGTGCTGGTCGCGCTGACGGCCGGGGCGCTCGCGCTGCACCTGCTCGTCCCGCTGGCGCCGCCCCGGATGCTGCCCGCCACCGGCCTGATCGACACCGCCGCCCGCTTCGGCCCCTCGGTGTACGGGTCGCCGCAGCACGACACCATGGCCAACCAGTACGCGGCGATGCCGTCGCTGCACATCGGCTGGGCCGCGATCATCGCGATCGGGCTCATCGTCACGTGCCGGACGCGCTGGCGGTGGCTGTGGCTGGCGCATCTCGCCGCGACCGTCGCCGTCGTGGTCAGCACCGCCAACCACTACTGGATGGACGGGATCGTCGTGCTGGCGCTGCTGGCCGTCGCCGTCCTGCTGCTGCGGCCTCCCGCGGCGGCGCTGCCCGCCGCGGGTCCGCCGCGCGCCCCCGGCAAGGCGCGCGCCCGCGGCGAGAAGCGTGCTCCCGACGAGACGCGCGTCCCTGGCGAGACGCCCTCCGCAGGCGAGGCGCGCGCGGAACCGGAGACGTCCTAGTCAGGGCGCCGCGGGCTCGGCGCCGAGGGTCTCGAGCAGCTCGACGACCGGCTGCAGCTTCTCGTACAGCAGCAGCACCGGCTCGCCGGGCCCGGCCATGTCCAGCGCCGAGGTCAGCGCCCCCTTCAGGTCGCCCGCCGGGTGGTGCAGCACGTCCGGGCGGCCCTCCCGCAGCCCCTGGACGATCAGCCGCGTCATCTCGCCCGACCGGCGGCCGCGCAGGTCCTCGTCCTCGTAGACGACGACGCGCCCGAACGCGCCGGCCACGCACCGGGCCGTCTCGGCGACGAGCTCGTCGGACCGGTCGCCGGGCAGCGTCACCGCCGCGACGCCGCCCCCGCCCCAGCGCGCCCGCGCGAACTCGCCGATCGCGGTGACCGCCGCCGGGTTGTGCGCGTAGTCGACCAGCACCGGGTTGTCGCCGACCTGGTACACGCACCCGCGCCCGGGATTGCGGGTGTGCGGCTCGAAGGTGCGCAGCGCCTCCGCGGCGACGTCCAGGGGCACGCCCAGCGCGCGGGCGGCGGCCAGCGCGGCCAGCGCGTTCGCGACGACGTGCCCGGCGCGGCCGCCGAAGGCGCCCGCGACCTCCTCCACCGGCAGCACCGGCGTGCGGCGGCCGCCGCGCGCCTCCGTCAGCCGGCCGTTCTCGACGAAGTACCCGGCGCCGCCGCCCGCCAGGTGCCGGACCAGCACGGGGGCGTCCGCCGACATCGCGAAGAAGCACACCTCCGGGTCGCGGCGCGCCACCGCGGGACGCCCGGCGAGCCCCGCCGACGGGCCGTCCTCCGCGTTCAGCACCAGATGGCCGCCCCGGCGGATCTCCTCGGCGACGAGCGCCTTGATGTCGATCAGGTCGTCCACCGACTCGGTGGCGTCCATGCCGAGGTGGTCGCGGGTGATGTTGGTGACCACGGCGACGTCGGCGCGGTCGTAGCCGAGGCCGCGCCGGACGATCCCGCCGCGCGCCGTCTCCAGCACCGCGGCCTCCACCGACCGGTCGCCGAGCACCATCTCCGCCGACCGCGGCCCGGACGCGTCCGACCGGTGGATCAGCCGGCCGCCCACGTACACGCCCTCGGTGCTGGTCATGCCGGTGCGCACGCCGTGCAGCTCCAGCATGTGCGCGATCATCCGGACCGTGGTGGTCTTGCCGTTGGTGCCGGTCACCGACACCACCGGCACCCGCGACGGGGTCCCCGGCGGGTACATCAGGTCGATGACGTCGCCCGCCACGTCGCGGGGCTCGCCCTCGTACGGGGCCAGGTGCATGCGCAGCCCCGGCGCGGCGTTCACCTCCAGGATCCCGGCGGCGCCGCGCTCGGCGGGCAGCGGCGAGCCGATGTCGGGCAGCCGCAGGTCGATGCCGCACACGTCCATCCCCACGGTCGCGGCGGCCCGCACGCACATCGCGGCGACCTCGGGGTGCACGTCGTCGGTGACGTCCCGGCTCGTCCCCCCGGTGGACAGGTTCGCGTTGCGGCGCAGCCGCACCGTCTCGCCCTCCCCGGGCACCGAGTCGGGGCCGTGGCCCTGCCGCGCCAGCAGCGCCAGCTCGGTCGCGCCCAGCGCCAGCCGGGTGAGGGGACGGTCGTGGCCCTCGCCGCGCGCGGGGTCGGCGTTGACCCGCTCCACCAGCTCCGCGACCGTGGACGTCCCGTCGCCCGTGATCCGCGCTGCGGTCAGCTCGGCCGCCGCCGCGATCCGTCCGCCGACCACCAGGACCCGGTAGTCGCGGCCCGGGATGTAGGACTCGACGAGCACCCCGGGGGCATCGGCCCGGCCGTCCCCGCCCGCCGCCGACGTAAACGCCGCTACCACCTCCGGCGGTTCCGACAACTCGATGTGGACGCCCTCGCCCTGGTGCCCCGACAGCGGCTTGACCACCACCGGCGCGCCGATCTCCCGCAGCGCCTCCAGCGCCTCGGCCGGCGACTGCGCCACCCGGCCCTCCGGCACGGGGACGCCCGCGTCCGCCAGCATCCGGTGCGCCAGCCGCTTGTCCGCGGCGACCTCCATCCCGATCGCGGACGTGCGGTCCGTCATCGCGGCCCAGGCCAGCCGGCGGTACCGCCCGTACCCGAGCCGCAGCAGGTTCAGGCCGCCGACGCGGCGAACCGGCACGCCCCGCTCGCGGGCGGCGCGCGCCAGCGCGGCGGTGCTCACCCCGAGCCTGCCCGCCTCGTGGTCGGCGGCGATCGGGGCGAGGTCCGGCGCGGGGTCCGGCACCGTCCCGGACAGCGCCGCGGTCACCGTCCGCACCGCCAGCTCGACCAGCCTCTCCACCAGGTCCGTCTCGGCCGGCTCGTCCCGGGGGCATTCGAGGATCAGCTCGTAGTCGCCGGGGCCGCCCGCGCGGACCGTCCGGCCAAAGTACGCCTCCCGGCCGATCAGCCCGGACAGCTCCAGCGTCACGTGCTCGGTGACGTGGCCGAAATAGGTGCCGCGGTCCATCGCGTCGAGCAGCCCGCCCGGCCGCCCGGCCGAGCAGTGGTGCGAGCGCAGCCCCGGCAGCGCCGCCACCAGCCGCTCGGCGAAGCCCGGGTGGTCGGTGGTCTCGTGCCCGGTCAGGTCCTGCAGGTCCAGCCGCGCGACGGCGACCGGGCGGTTCAGATAGACGTTCGGGCCGCCGAGGCGGCGCACATGCAAGAGCCGCACGGTCACTCCTCCCCGGGCCCGCGCATCGTGCCGATCGCGGGCAGCCGGTCGTGCATCTGGAACGAGCAGCCGGCGGGCAGCAGGTGCAGGGAGACGTCGAACATCGCCATCGGCTCGTCGTCGGACGCGGCGTAGGCGACGGTCGACTGGCCCGCGTCCACGACGGTCACGACCCCCGTGCCGACCACCTGGAACTGCCCGTCGCCGACCACGATCGCGGTGTCCTCGTCGATCCCGACGCCGAGCAGCCGGGTGTCCAGGGCTATGCCGCTGAGCAGCCTCGGCAGCCGCCCCCGCTCGTTGAAATGCATGTCGATCAGCACGTTGTCCAACAGCGCCAAGCCCGGACCCACCTTCACGCTGGAGGCCGCGACCTCATGGCCGTGGCCGCCGAGGATCATCCAATGCCCCATCGCGGTCGCGCCGGCGCTCGTTCCCGCGATCACGAGGCCCTCCTGCTTCAGCCGCCGCTTGAGCAGCTCGTTGGTCCGCGACCCCACCAGGGTCCGGATCCGCGACTGGTCGCCGCCGCTGAACAGCACCCCGGTCGCCGCGTCCAGCGCGCGCAGCGTCGCGGCGTCGTCGGCGGCGGCGCGGCCGAGCAGCCGCAGCTCCCGCACCGACGGCACGCCGAGCCGCCCGAACACCGCGGTGTACTCCTCGGCGACCTCCTCGGGAACCTCGGTCGCGGTCGTCACCACCACGATCCGCGCGTCCTCCGCGCCGGCCAGCTCGACGAACGTCTCCAGGGGCCCGGCCCCGCAGGTCCGGTTCTCCGCCCCGCCAATGATCAGCAGCCGGCCCTTGCGTCCGGCGTCCCCGCTTCTCTCTTTCACACCTACCGACTACCCTTGATCACTCCGGGTAGTCGCACGTTCGCGAGCTGTCATCGGAACGGTTCTCCGGCCCGCCGGCGGCAGCGGCCGCGCGCCGGGGGAGGGGCCTGCCGGAACCGCGTTCGCGGACCTGCCGGAGCATCGTCCCCGCTGTGTCATGCTGGGCGGATGAGCGGCAGCTCTGTTCCCCCGAGCGGGCCTCCCGGCCCGTCGCCCGTCCCGGCGCCGGCGCGCCGCCCGACCGGGCCCGAGGCCGCGCTCGCCGCGGCGTCCGCGCACTACCGGCGGGGAGAGCCGATCGACATGTCCGCGCTCGCCGCCGAGCTGGGCGTCGGCCGCGCCACCCTCTACCGCTGGGTCGGCAGCCGCGAGCAGCTGCTCGGCACCGTGCTGGCGGAGATGACCGAGCGCACCTACCGGGTGGCCGCGCGCGGCGTGCGGGGCACCGGCCCGGAGCGGATCCTCACGGTGCTGGACCGGTTCATGCGGGCGGTGGTGGACGCCGCGCCGCTCAAGGCGTTCACCGAGCGCGAGCCCCGGCTGTTCATCCGGCTCGCCACGATGCCCGGCACCATCGAGGACCGCGCGACCGAGCTGCTGACCCGGGAGCTCCAGCGGGAGATCGACCGCGGCGCGCTGCGGGTGCCGCTGCCGACCCGGACGCTCGCCCAGGCCGTCGTCCGCATCGCCGACTCGTTCATGTACGCGCACTACCTGGGCGGGAACCGGCCGGAGATCGAGCAGGCCCTCGAGGTGGTGGAGCTGCTGCTGCGGCCCTGTGCGCACGAGGCGGCGGCGGCTCACGGACACCGGCCGCGCGACGGCGAGGGAATCTCCGAGCCCGTCTGAGCGCTGGGGTTTTTAGCGGGAATGACTATTTCGTGGCATTAACCCGCCATGAGAGGCTGGAGATCATTGGACGCACTGTCGAACGAGGGACGGCCGGGCCGTGACTGACATCCCCCGCCGCGCGGTGACGCGCACCGCGAAACTGGCGACGCTCCCGCTCGGCTTCGCCGGGCGCACCGCCCTCGGTTTCGGCAAGCGGACCATCGGCCGTCCCGCCGAGGCCGTCGCGCTGGAGGTCCAGCGGCGCACCGCCGAGCAGCTGTTCTCCGTGCTCGGCGAGCTCAAGGGCGGCGCGATGAAGGTCGGGCAGCTCCTGTCGATCTTCGAGGCCGGGCTGCCCGAGGAGGTCGCCGCGCCGTTCCGCGCGAGCCTCACCCGGCTGCAGGAGGCCGCGCCGCCGATGCCGGCCGCCACCACGCACAAGGTCCTCGCCGAAGGGCTCGGCGCCGACTGGCGCGACCGGTTCGCCGAGTTCGACGACCGGCCCGCCGCCGCCGCGTCCATCGGCCAGGTGCACAAGGCCGTCTGGCACGACGGGCGGACCGTCGCGGTCAAGGTCCAGTACCCGGGCGCCGCCGACGCGCTGATGAGCGACTTCAACCAGATCTCCCGGCTGAGCCGCGTGATCACGCCGCTGTTCCCGGGCGTCGAGGTCAAGCCGGTCGTCGCCGACCTGAAGCGGCGGCTGCAGAAGGAGCTCGACTACGTCGACGAGGCCCGCGCCCAGACCGCCTTCCACGACGCCTACGCCGGCGATCCCGACTTCGTCGTCCCGGCGGTCGTCGCGCAGTCCGGGAACGTGCTGGTCACCGAGTGGCTGGACGGCACCCCGCTGGCCAAGGTCATCGCCGAGGGGAGCCGGGAGGAGCGCGACCGCGCGGGCCTGCTGCTGTTCCGCTTCCTGCTGTCGGGCCCGTCCCGCTGCGAGATGATCCACATCGACCCGCACCCCGGCAACTTCCGGCTGCTGGACGACGGCCGGCTCGGCGTCATGGACTTCGGCGGCGCCGCCCGCGTCCCCGACGAGCTGCAGTGGTCGATCGGCCGGCTGCTGCGCATCGGCACGCTCGGCGACCCCGACGAGATCGTGGACGCGCTGTGGGAGGAGGGCTTCCTCGCGCCGGACGCGGAGGTCGACCCGGAGGAGGTGGCCGCGCTCGTCACCCCGCACGCCGCGCCGTTCGCCGTCGACCGGTTCCGCTACACCCGCGAATGGATGCGGGAGCAGACGGCGCGCGGCCTCGGCCTCGCCTCCGACATGCGGCCGGGCGCGCTCGCCCGCCAGTTCCGGCTGCCGCCGCAGTACCTGGCGGTGAGCCGCGCCCTGGCGGGCGGCGGCGGTGTGCTCTGCCAGCTGGAGGCGGAGGGCGACTACCGCGCCGAGGCCGAGCGCTGGCTCCCCGGCTTCGCCGACGACGACGGCCCCGACCTCAACGACGAGACCGAGGCCACCGCCTGACCCGCGAGCCCGGCCGCGCGGCCGGGCCGAACGCGCGGCGGACGCCGCGGGACGCCGGCGAGCGGAGGCCGCCGTCAGGAGAGGGCGCGGGCCTCTTCCTCCTCGACCTGGCGGTTCCAGTCGCGCTTGCTCGACTGCCAGCCGTCCTCGTCGCGGCCCCGGCGCCAGTACCCGGAGATCGACAGCCGCTCCATCGGCAGGCCGCGGTCGACGCGCAGGTGGCGGCGGAGCGCCTTGACGAAGTTGGCCTCGCCGTGGACGAACGCGTGCACGTCGCCGTCGGGGAAGTCGAGCTTCTGGACGGCCTCGACGAGCAGGTCGCCGACCTGGCCGCCGTCGCGGTGCAGCCAGACGATCTCGGTGCCGGCGGAGGCGCGGAGGTCCTGCTCCTCCTCCGGCCCGGCGACCTCGACGAACACGCGGGCGGGCACCCCGTCGGGGATCCGCTCCAGCGAGGCGGCGATCGCGGGGAGCGCGCTCTCGTCCCCGACCAGGAGGTGCCAGCCGGCGTCGGGGCTGGGCGCGTAGGCGCCGCCGGGGCCGTTGAAGAAGATCTCCTCGCCCGGCCGGACGCGCGCCGCCCACGGCCCGGCGATGCCCTTGTCGCCGTGGTGCACGAAGTCGATGGTCAGCTCGACGGCCTCGGGGTCCCAGGCGCGGACGGTGTAGGTCCGGACGCTCGGCCACTGGTCGCGCGGCATCTCGGCGCGGACCCTCTCCATGTCGAACGGCTCGGGGTACTCCACGCCCGGCTGGGGGAACAGCAGCTTCACGTAGTGGTCGGTGAACGCTCCGGCGCCGAACCCGGCGAGGTCCTCGCCGCCGAGCACCACGCGGATCATGTGCGGGGTGAGGCGCTCGGTGCGCAGCACCGTCCCCCGGTTGAGCCTGCGCCCCTTGCGTACCGGTTCCGTCGCCATGCGGACCTCCGCCGATATGGATCAGTGGTAATTAGGCAACCCTAACCTCTGACGCGTCAGGATTGTTCCGCCGGACCCGGCGTGTTCCGCCGCCCGTGCCCGGCGGGACGCCGGGGGCCGACGGCCGGACGCCCGCCGGGGTACGGTCTGCGGGGCGGCTTCCTCTGCGCACGGGACGGGTGAGGCGGTTGGCGGTCAGCAGGCAGACGATGACGGACGAGCAGCGCAAGTCGGTCGCGCTGGAGTATCTCAAGGGGTTCGACAACGGCGGGGTGACGTCCGACGGCGCGCCGCTGCTGGACCTGTTCGCCGACGACGCGCAGGTCTACTTCCCGAAGTGGGGCCTCGCGACCGGCAAGGAGGCGATCGGGCGGCTGTTCGGCGACGTCGGCGCGACGATCGCGTCCATCGAGCACCACTACGCCACGTTCAACTGGGTGTTCTCCGGCGGGGACATCCTGGTGGTGGAGGGCACGAGCCACGGCGAGCACCGGGACGGGCCCTGGCGGGCGGGCGTGCCCGAGTGGGGCGCCGGGCGGTGGTGCGACGTGTTCGAGATCCGCGACTGGAAGATCCAGCGGGTGTTCATCTACCTGGATCCGGACTACGCGGGCGGCGACACGGCCCGTTATCCCTGGTTGACGGAGTAGCCGGGGCGGCGGGCACGTGGCGGGGAGCACACGCCTCCCATATATTTCACGAGTAAATTACTTGTTAAGCTTTAGGGGTGAGCGAGAAGAGCATCGGCGCCCCGGCCGTCCGGATCCGGCCGCTTCCGCTGCGCGGCGTCCTGAAGGTCGGGAAGGCGGCCGACATCTGGCACAAGGCCGCCCTGAGCGCGCCCATCGCGTTCGGCGTGCCCGCGCTGGTCCTGCTGGCCCTGGGCCGCCTCGACCTCGCGCTCTACACCTCCGCCGGGTCGCTGTGCGCGATCTACTCGCACGGCGAGCCGTACGCCTCCCGCGCCCGCTTCATGGCGGTGATGGTCCTCGGCATGCTCGCCGGCGTCGGGATCGCGCTCGTCACCGCGGCCTCCACCGACTCCGCGGCGATCCGCGTCGCGGTCGCCGCGCTGCTCGCCGCCGCCCACAAGACGCTCTGCGACGCGGCGCGCACCGGGCCGCCCGGCGGCCTCATCCTCACCTTCGTCGCGGCGAGCTGCCTGTTCGTCCCGCACGAGCGGCTCGCGGACGTCCCGTTCCACCTGGCCCTCGGCCTCGCGGGCGGCGCGGTCGCCTGGCTGGTCACCATGGCGCCCGGACTCGTCCGGCCCGACGGACCCGAGCGGACGGCGGTCGCCCGCGCGCTGGAGGCCGCGTCCCGCCTCGCCGGCGCGGAACCGGACGGCGCGGCGCGCGCCCGCCACGACACCGCCGCCGCGATCAACGCCGCCTGGCACACGCTGCTGCGCGCGGGCGCCCGCACCCCGGCCAGGGCCGCGAACCGGCGGCGGCTCGAACGCCTCCTCGTGCACGCCGGGACCGTCGTCGCCGGGACCCCGGACGACCCGGGCCGGCTCGCCGGCTGGGCCGCCGACCTGCGGCGCGACCGGCCCGTCCCGCGCCCGCCCGCCCGTCCCGGCGAGGACGGCGAGCTCGCGGGCATCGCCGCCGACCGCGCCGCCGCGGCGCCGCGCGGCGTCCGCGGCCTGCTGCGGGCGCTGCGGCCGGGCTCGCCGCTGCTGCCCGTCGCCGCCCGCGTCGCCATGGGCGCCGCGCTCGCCGGCTGGGCGTCGATGGCGCTCGGCGTCGGGCGCCCCTACTGGGCGGTGGTGACCGCCGCCGCCGTCTTCCAGGCCAACATCACCCTCAGCTGGCGCCGCGGGCTGCAGCGCGCCGTGGGCAACCTGGCCGGTCTCGCCCTGTTCACCGTCCTGCTCCCGACGACCCGCGCCGGCGGCCTCGCGCTGGTCGCCGCCGTGATGGCGCTGCAGTTCTGCACCGAGGCGACCATGGCCCGCAACTACTGGCTGGGCAGCGTGTTCGTGACGCCGATGGCGCTGCTGATGGTCGAGCTCGCCGCGCTCCAGCCCGCCGGGAGGCTGGCGGCCGAGCGCTGGCTGGACACCTGCGTCGGCGTCGCGGGCGGCCTGCTGAGCTGCGCGCTCGTCACCAACCGCCGCGCCACCGGCCGGATCGGCGCCGCGCTCGCCCGGCTCGACGCCGCCACCGCCGCCGCCCGCGCGCTCGGCGGCGGCGCCCCGGACCCGGCGGAGGCGGCGCGGGCCCGCGACCGCCTGGCGTCCGTGCTGGTCGACGTGCGGGACGCGGTCGACGTCGCGTCCGGCGAGTGGTGGCAGGGGGCACTGCCCGCGGAACGGGTCGAACGCGCCGAACGCGACGGGCACCGGGCCCTCGCCGCGCTCGCGCCCGGCCGCGGCCCCGCGTCCCGCGCCGCGTGACGGGCGTACGATCGCCCGGACGGCACGCGGAGGGGGAGGCGGGCGTGGAGGACGTGGTCGCCGAGGTGATCCGCCAGTGGCGGGTCGTCCATCCCGGGCTGGACACCGCCCCGCTGGCGGTCATCGGGCGCATCACCCGCTGCGCCGCGCTGCTGCAGCAGGCCGAGGAGGGCCCGCTGAGCCGCGAGGGGCTCGTCCGGGCCGAGTTCGACGTGCTGACCGCGCTGCGCCGGCTCGGGCCCGGCGTCACCCCGACCCGGCTCGCCCGCGAGACGTTCTCCTCCGGCGCCGCGGTGACCAAGCGGGTGCGCCGGCTGCAGGAGCGCGGCCTGGTCGAGCGGCGCCCCGACGAGCGGGACCGGCGGGTCCAGCACCTGGCGCTCACCGAGGACGGCCGGGCGCTGATCGACCGGATCATGCCGGACCAGGTGGGGTACGAGTCCGCGCTGCTGTCGGGGCTGCCGGAGGACCGGCGCGACGCGCTCGCCGGCGCGCTCGCCGAGCTGCTCGTCGTCCTGGAGGGAAGGCTCGGCGGACTGATCGGATAGGGCGGCGCACCTGCGCCGGGTGACCCTGCGAACAGGGGCATCTGCGGTACGTTCGGATCGCCCCGCGCGAGACCCCCCAGCCCGTACGCTCCGCCCGGAGGAACGATGCCCGTCCTCGACCAGCTCCTCGCCGCCCTCGCCGCCGGCTCGGTGGAGATCGTCGATCTCACCGCCCCGCTGTCGGACCGGACGCCGATCCTGCGGCTGCCCGAGCCGTTCGCGAACACGGTCCCCTTCTCGCTGCGGGAGATCAGCCGGTACGACGACCGCGGGCCCGCCTGGTACTGGAACGACATCACGACCGGCGAGCACGTCGGCACCCACTTCGACGCGCCCGTGCACTGGGCGACCGGCCGCGACGGCGAGGACGTCGCGCAGGTCCCCGCCGGACGGCTCGTCGCCCCGGCGGTCGTGCTCGACGCCTCCGAGCACGCCGCCGCCGACCCCGACTTCCTGCTGGAGATCGACCACGTCCGCGCGTGGGAGCGGGCGAACGGCCCGCTGCCCGACGGCGGCTGGCTGCTGTACCGGACGGGCTGGGACGCGCGCTCCGGCGACCAGGAGGAGTTCCTCAACGCCGACGAGAACGGCTCGCACGCGCCGGGCGTCTCGCCGGAGTGCGCCCGCTGGCTGGCGGAGGAGACGCCGCTGCTCGGCCTCGGGGTGGAGACGGTCGGCACCGACGCGGGCGGCGCGCACGCGTTCGATCCGCCGTTCCCCTGCCACTCCTACTTCCTCGGCGCGGGCAAGTACGGCCTCACCCAGCTGCAGAACCTGGCCCGCCTGCCGGTCCGCGGCGCCGTGCTGGTCGCCGCGCCGCTGCCGATCGTCGGCGGCTCCGGCAGCCCGGCCCGCGTGCTGGCCCTGGTCGAGCGATGATCGTCGCGGAGGCCGTGGGGGAGGCCCTCGCCCGCCTCGGCGCCGAGACGGTGTTCGGCGTGGTGGGCAGCGGCAACTTCCACGTCACCAACGCGCTCGCCGCGCACGGCGCCCGCTTCGTCGCCGCCCGCACCGAGGGCGGGGCGGCCACGATGGCGGACGCCTACGCGCGGGTGAGCGGCGGGCTCGGGGTGGTGTCGGTGCACCAGGGGCCGGGCCTCACCAACGCCGTCACCGGCATCGCCGAGGCCGCCAAGAGCCGCACGCCGCTGCTGGTGCTGGCCGGCGAGGTGGCCGCGTCGGCGGTCCGCTCGAACTTCCGGATCGACCAGGCCGCGCTCGCGGCGGCCGTCGGCGCCGTCCCGGAGCGGGTGCACTCCCCGGAGACCGCGCTCGCCGACGTGGCGCGGGCCTGTCGCACCGCGCTCGCGGAGCGCCGCACGGTGCTGCTCGGGCTGCCGCTGGACGTCCAGGGCGCGGAGCTGCCCGCCGGGGACGCGCGGGCGCCCGCGGGCTACCGGCCCCGCCCGTCGCGGGTCCCGCCGCTGCCCGTGCCGCCGCCGGGCGCGGTCGCCCGCCTCGCCGACGCCCTGCAGGCCGCCGAGCGCCCGGTGTTCATCGCCGGGCGCGGCGCGCGGCTCGCGGGCGCCGGCCGGGAGCTCGCCGCGCTCGCCGCCCGGTGCGGCGCGCTGGTCGCCACCTCCGCCGTCGCGCGGGGGCTGTTCGCCGGCGACCCGTTCGGCCTGGACGTCAGCGGCGGGTTCGCGACGCCCGCGGCGGCCGAGCTCATCGCCGGCGCCGACCTGCTCGTCGCGTGGGGCTGCTCGCTGAACATGTGGACGACCCGGCACGGCGCCCTCGTCGGCCGCACGGCCGCGGTCGTCCAGGTCGACGTGGACGCCCGGGCGCTCGGCGCGCACCACCGGGTCGACCTCGGCCTCATCGGCGACGTCGCGGAGACCGCCCGGGCCGCCGACGCGGAGCTGGAGGCGCGCGGGCACTCCGCCACCGGGTACCGCACCGCGGACGTCGCCGAGCGCCTCGCCCGCGAGGGCCGCTGGCAGGACGTCCCCTACGAGGAGGACAAGGAGCACGACCGGCACCCGGACGGCGGCCCGCGCATCGACCCGCGCACGCTGACGATCGCGCTGGACGGGCTGCTGCCGCGCGAGCGCACCGTCGCCGTCGACTCCGGCAACTTCATGGGCTACCCCGCGATGTTCCTGGACGTCCCGGACGCCGACGGGCTGGTGTTCACGCAGGCGTTCCAGTCGATCGGGCTGGGCCTGGCCACCGCGATCGGCGCGGCGGTGGCCCGCCCCGGCCGGCTCACCGTCGCCGCGCTCGGCGACGGCGGCGCGCTGATGGCCGCCGCCGAGCTGGAGACGGCCGTCCGGCTCGGCCTCGGCCTGCTGGTGGTGGTGTACGACGACGAGGCCTACGGCGCGGAGGTCCACCATTTCGGGCCGTCCGGCCATCCGCTCGGCACCGTCACGTTCCCGCCCGCCGACCTGGCCGCCATCGGCCGCGGCTACGGCTGCGCGGCGGCCACCGTCCGGCGGCCCGCCGACCTCGGCGCGGTGGCGCGCTGGCTGGAAGGGCCCCGCGACCGGCCGATGCTGGTGCACGCGAAGATCACGCGGGGGCGGCCGTCCTGGTGGCTGGAGGAGGCCTTCCGGGGACACTGACCCGCGCCGGTTCGTGTAGCGGGCGATCACCGGGGAAGGAACGCGGAAAGTGATCATCCACTGACCCAGCGTCACATCCCCGAGGAGGAGAGATGGCCGCACTCCCGCGAGGACGAAGACTCCCGGACCTCGCCGTCGAGATGTCCGCGGAGTTCGCGGGGACCCTGATCCTCATCCTGTTCGGGGTGGGCGTCGTCGCGCAGGCCGTCGCGGCCAGCGGGCTCGGCGCCCCGCAGAGCCTCGGCGGCCACGACGCCATCACCTGGGCGTGGGGATGGGGCGTGACGCTCGGCGTCTACGTGTCGGCGCGCCTCAGCGGCGGCCACATCAACCCGGCGGTGACGATCGCGCTCGCGGTCTTCAAGGGCTTCCCGTGGCGGAAGGTCATCCCGTTCATCTTCGCCCAGATGCTCGGCGCGTTCATCGCGGCGCTCATCGTCCGGTGGAACTACAGCGAGATCCTCGCCAAGTTCGATCCCGGGCACACCGTCAAGACGCAGTTCGTGTTCTCCACCCTGCCGGGCAACGGGACCCTGCCGATCCACACCTGGGGCGCGTTCCGCGACCAGATCATCGGCACCGCGATCCTGCTGTTCCTGGTGCTGACGCTGACCGACGCGCGCAACTCGCCTCCGCTGGCGAACATGGCGCCGCTCATCATCGGGCTCGTCGTGGTCGCGATCGGCATGGCGTTCGGCTCGGCCGCCGGGTACGCGATCAACCCGGCGCGCGACTTCGGGCCGCGCCTCGCGCAGTACATCACCGGCTACGACACCGCCTGGCGAGATCAGTTCGGGCACTTCTACTTCTGGGTGCCCCTCGTCGCGCCGGTCATCGGGGGCATCCTGGGCGCCGGCCTGTACATCCTGCTCATCGGCCGCAACATCCCCGAGGAAGGCCCCGGGGGCACCGAGCCGAGGCCCGAGTACGACGTCGAGGAGTGACGGGCGCCGCCCGTTTCCCGCCCTCGACGTCCCCGCCCGCACGTCCCCGCCCCGAACGTCCCGCGCAGAAAGGCAGAGCCGCATGGCCGACTTCGTCGGCGCCCTCGACCAGGGCACGACCAGCACCCGTTTCATGATCTTCGATCACGGCGGCAACGAGGTCGCCCGCCACCAGCTCGAGCACGAGCAGATCCTGCCGCGGGCCGGCTGGGTCGAGCACAACCCGACCGAGATCTGGGAGCGCACCCGCGCGGCCGTCCAGACGACGCTGAACAAGGCGAACCTGCACCACGACGACCTCGCCGCGTTCGGCATCACCAACCAGCGCGAGACGACGCTGGTGTGGAACCGCCGCACCGGCCGCCCGTACTACAACGCGATCGTCTGGCAGGACACCCGCACCGACCGCATCGCCTCCGCGCTGGAACGCGACGGCCGCGGCAAGACGATCCGGCACCGCGCCGGGCTGCCGCCCGCGACGTACTTCTCCGCCGGCAAGGTCCAGTGGATCATGGAGAACGTCGACGGGGTCCGGGAGGCCGCGGAGAAGGGCGAGGCCGTCTTCGGCAACATGGACACCTGGGTGCTGTGGAACCTGACCGGCGGGACGGACGGCGGCGTGCACGTCACCGACGTCACCAACGCCAGCCGCACCATGCTGATGGACCTGGAGACCCTCGACTGGGACGAGGAGCTGCTCTCGTTCTTCGGCATCCCGCGCGCGATGCTGCCGGAGATCAGGCCGTCGTCGGCGCCCGACCCGTACGGCGTGACGCGCCCGGACGGCCCGCTCGGCGGGGAGGTGCCGTTGACCGGCATCCTCGGCGACCAGCAGGCCGCGACGGTCGGCCAGGTGTGCTTCTCGCCCGGCGAGGCCAAGAACACCTACGGCACCGGCAACTTCCTGCTGCTCAACACCGGTGAGGAACTCGTCCGCTCCAAGGCCGGGATGCTCACGACGGTCTGCTACAAGTTCGGCGACCACCCGGTGGTGTACGCGCTGGAGGGCTCGATCGCGGTCACCGGGTCGGCGGTGCAGTGGCTGCGCGACCAGCTCGGCATCATCTCCGGCGCCGCGCAGAGCGAGAACCTGGCCCGGCAGGTCGAGGACAACGGCGGCGTGTACTTCGTCCCCGCGTTCTCCGGCCTGTTCGCCCCGTACTGGCGGTCGGACGCGCGCGGCGCCATCGTCGGGCTCTCGCGCTTCAACACCAACGCCCACCTCGCCCGCGCCACCCTCGAATCGATCTGCTACCAGTCCAAGGACGTCGTCGAGGCGATGCGCGAGGACTCCGGCGTCTCGCTGGACGTGCTCAAGGTGGACGGCGGCGTGACGGCGAACGAGCTGTGCATGCAGATGCAGGCCGACATCCTCGGCGTCCCGGTGTCGCGCCCGGTCGTCGCCGAGACCACCGCCCTCGGCGCCGCCTACGCCGCCGGCCTCGCCGTCGGCTTCTGGAACACCACCGACGAGCTGCGCCAGAACTGGAACGAGGACAAGCGCTGGCTGCCCACCTGGGACGACGAGCAGCGCGAGAAGGGCTACGCCGGCTGGAAGAAGGCGGTCGAGCGGACCTACGGCTGGGTGGAGGTCGACTGACCGAACTGGGCGGTGATCTCGTCGATCGTCCGCAGGATCGCGACGGTCTCGTCCAGCGGCATCAGCGGCGACTCGGTGAGGCCGGCGCGCAGGCAGCGCGCCACCTCCTGCGCCTGGTAGGTGTAGCCGTGCCCCTCGATGTCCGCGGTGAGGACCTCGGGGTCGCCGCCGGTCCGCACGACCGTCATCGACGCGGGCCGGTAGAACGGGGACGCGACGTCGACGCGGCCGCGCGTCCCGATGACGGTGGCGGTGTGCGGCGAGTCGCCGAGCAGCCCGCAGTGCAGCAGCGCCACCGCGCCGGACGCGTAGCCGAGCAGGACGCCCGTGTTGGCGTCCACGCCGGTCGGCGCGGGCGACGCGGTGGCCTGCACGGACGCGGGCGGGCCGAGCAGCGGCCAGGTGAACGACAGCGGGTAGCAGCCGAGGTCCAGCAGCGCGCCGCCGCCCAGCTCGGGCGACCACAGCCGGTGCTCCGGGTCGTAGGTCCGGGTGATGGAGAAGTCGGCGTACACGGCCGTCACGTCACCGATCGCGCCGCCGGCGACGAGGTCGCGCAGCCGCCGGACGAGCGGGTTGAACCGGGTCCACATCGCCTCCATCGCGAACACGCCGCGCTCGCGGGCGAGCGCCGCGAGCTTCTCGGCGTCGGCGGCGCCGGTGGTGAACGGCTTCTCCACCAGCACGGCCCGCCCCGCCTCTATGCACTGCCGCGCGGGTTCGTAGTGCAGGGGGTGGGGCGTGGCGACGTACACGACGTCGACGCCGTCGTCGGCGGCGAGTGCGGCGTAGGAGCCGTGCGCCCGGGGGACGCCGTACCGTTCGGCGAACGCGGCGGCGGTGCCGTGCGAGCGCGAGCCCACGGCGGCGACCTCGTGGCCGGGGAGGCGCCGCACGTCCTCGGTGAACACCGAGGCGATGCCGCCCGTCCCGAGGATGCCCCAGCGCAGCGGTGAGTCGGTCATGAGCCGATCGTACGGGGTGGCGGTCCTTCCACCGGCGGTGATGTTGATCTAGCATCCGCCGGGGACAGCGTCGTCACCGGCCGGTCACCGTGCGTGCCGGTCCGCCCGAGAGGACCCCGCATGAACCGGCCATTCGCTGGAGCCGTCACCGCGTCGATCGCCCTCGCGGGCGCCGCCGGCGCCGCGGCCCTGGCCGCCCCGGCGAGCGCCGCCCCGACCGCCGGCCCCGCCACCGCCCCCGCCGGCCCCGCCGCCCCCGCCGGCCCCGCCGCCCGCGGGCACGGGGAGGCCGACTTCACCGGGATCGTCGCGCTCAGCAACTGCTCGGGCTCCCTGGTGCGCGGGCCGCGCTCGCGCGACTCCGACGCGGCCCTGGTCCTGACCAACGGCCACTGCCTGGAAGGCGGGATGCCGGAGCCCGGGCAGGTCATCGTCGACCGGCCGTCCGCCCGGGCGTTCACGCTGCTCGACCGGACGGGCCGCTCGAGCCTCGGCACGCTGCGGGCGACCAGGGTCGAGTACTCGACCATGACCGACACCGACGTCACCGTGTACCGGCTGGACGAGAGCTACGGGACCATCCGCAAGCGGTACGGCGTCCCGGCGCTCCGGCTGTCGACCGCGCCTCCCCACGACGGCACCGAGATCCGGGTCGTGTCGGGCTACTGGCAGACCAGCTACGCGTGCAAGACCGACGCGACCGTCTACCGGCTGCGGGAGGCCGGATGGACGTGGAAGGACTCCATCCGGTACACGCCGCAGTGCCGGACGGTCCACGGCACCTCCGGCTCGCCCGTCATCGACGCGAACACCCACCACGTCGTCGCGATCAACAACACCGGCAACGACGACGGCGAGCGCTGCACGCTGAACAACCCGTGCGAGGTGGACCGCAAGGGGAACGTCACCGTCCGGCAGGGCACCCACTACGCCCAGCAGACCTACCCGCTGGCACGGTGCCTCGGCGAGGGCAACGACGTGGCGCTGGGCGGGTCCTGCGCGCTGCCACGGCCCTGACCCGGGTCAGCCCTCCGCGAGCAGCCCGCCGCGCAGCCGCTCCAGGGTCGCCCGCAGCAGCCGCGACACGTGCATCTGCGACAGCCCGACCTGCTCGGCGATCTGCGTCTGCGTCTTGTTGCCGAAGAACCGCAGCAGCAGGATCGTGCGCTCGCGTTCGGGCAGCTCGTCGATCAGCGGCCGCAGCGCGTCGCCGTCGATGAGGTTCTCCAGGGCGGGGTCGTCGGAGCCGAGGCGCTCGCCGACCGTCGCCGCGTCGCCCTCGGCGCCGCCGTCCGCCGGCGCCTCCAGCGACAGCGGCCGGTAGGCGTCGCAGGCGATGATCACCTCGACCGTCTCCTCCTCGGTGATCTCCATGACCGCGGCGATCTCTCGGGTCGTGGGCGAGCGGCCGTGCTCGCGGGTGAACCTCTGGACGGTGCTCTGCAGCACCGGCCGGAGCTCCTGGATGCGCCGCGACACCCGCACACCCCACGTCTTGTCCCGGAAGTGCCGCTTCACCTCGCCGGTCACGACCGGGTAGGCGTAGGTGACGAACCGGTCGCCCACCTCGGGGTCGAACCGGTTGATGGCCTTGACCAGCCCCAGAAACGCGACCTGCTGCAGGTCGTCCAGCGGCTCGCCCCGGTTGGCGTACCTGCGCGCGATCCCCCGGACGAGCGGCCCGTGCATCTCCACGATCCGCGTCCGCAGCCGGTCGCGCCGCGGATCGTCCTCCGGCAGGCGTCTCATCTCCGCCAGGAGGAGTTCGGCCTCGCCGTCCCCGAAGCGGGGGAGCGGGTCGTCGGAACGCGGGGAGCTGGACGGACGCGCCGACGTCATGGGGGTCTGGTCTCCTTCGCAGAGGTGCCGGCGATGGGCGGGGACGCTGATCGCTGCGCCTCCTGTACCCGGGGAAGCGCCGCTCACACCGCGCCCGCCGCTGTGCGGAAGCCCACCGCGCGCAGGCGGAAGGCACCGAGTGGACGGAAGGCACCGTGTAGGCGGAAGGCACTGTGTAGACGGGGGCGGTACGGGTAGCGGGGCGGGTGACGGACGAAGGGGAGCCCCGTGAGCACGATCACCGAGTCGGTCAACGTCACCGTCCCGATCCGCGTCGCCTACGACCAGTGGGCGCGGTTCGAGGAGTTCCCGCGGTTCATGGAGGGCGTCGAGGAGATCCGGCGGGTGGACGACACCACGCTGCACTGGACCGTCCGGGTCGCCGGCGTCACCCGGCGCTTCGAGGCGCGGATCACCGAGCAGGTGCCGGACGAGCGCGTCGCGTGGACGTCGACGGAGGGCCCGGCGCACGCGGGCGTGGTGACGTTCCGCCGCCTCGACGGCGACACCACCCGCGTCACCGCGCAGATGGAGTTCGCGCCCCAGGGGTTCGTGGAGAAGACCGGCGACAGGGCCGGGGCGCTGCACCGCCGCGTGAAGGCCGACCTGCGGCGCTTCAAGACGTTCGTGGAGTCGCGGGGCGGGCGGACGGGCGGGCGGCGCGGCGAGGCCGGCCGTCCGGGTCCTGACCGGGCGGGGCCGCTCCGGCGCGGTCCCGGTGATCGGTAGACTGGGCGCGCGCCCTCGGGAGAGCGGCGCCACGGCGGTGGGGCCCGCCGTCCCCGCCACGGGGAGAACCGCGGTGCGATCCGCCAACGGTCCCTACCGGTGACCGATGTTCCGCTGGTAGGAGTGTGCCGTGCCCGATGCCGTGACGGGACGTCCCGTGGACCCCGACGTCGACCTCAGCGTGCCGCGCCAGCGGTTCGAGCTGCGCCGCGCCCCGTGGGCGACGCTCGGTGCCATCGCCGCGGGAGGGATCCTCGGGGCGCTCGCCCGGTACGGGCTGACCGAGGCGATGCCGTACCGGCCGGGAGAGTTCCCGTGGCCGGTGTTCCTGATCAACGTGTCGGGCTGCCTGCTGATCGGGGCGCTGATGGTGCTGATCACCGAGACGTGGCGCGTGCACCGGCTCGTGCGGCCGTTCCTCGGCGTCGGGGTGCTCGGCGGCTACACCACCTTCTCCACCCACATCGTCGACTTCCAGAAGGCGCTGTCGGCCGGGGCGCCCGGAGTGGGATTGCTGTACCTCGGGGGAACACTCGCCGCCACGCTCGCCGCGGTGTTCGCGGGCGTCCGGCTGACCCGCCTCGCCGTCCGCGCGCGTCCCAGGGAGCGGTCATGAGAATCCAGGGTCCGGCACTGCGCCTGACCGTGTTCGTCGGGGAGAGCGACCGGTGGAACCACCGGCCGCTGTACACCGAGATCGTGCACCGTGCCCACCGGGCCGGGCTCGCCGGCGCGAGCGTGCTGCGCGGATGCGAGGGGTTCGGCGCGTCCAGCCGCATCCACACGTCCCGCATCCTGTCGCTGTCGGAGGACCTGCCGATGGTGATCGTGATCGTGGACGCCGAGCGGAAGATCCGCGCCTTCCTGCCGGAGCTGGACGAGCTGGTGGAGGAGGGCCTGGTGATCATCGACCCGGTCGAGGTGATCCGCTACACGGGCCGCGGCACGGAGGGGGAGGCGTGACGGTCCTGCTCGTCGCGCTGGGCGCGGCGCTCGGCGCGCCGCTGCGGTACCTCACCGACCGGGCCGTGCAGGCGCGCCACGACTCGGTGTTCCCGTGGGGGACGTTCACCGTCAACGTGGCGGGGTCGGCGCTGCTGGGGTTCCTGGCGGCGCTGCCCGTGTCCGGGGGCCCGATGGCGTTCGCCGCGACGGGTTTCTGCGGCGCGCTGACGACGTACTCGACGTTCGGTTACGAGACGCTCCGGCTGGCCGAGGACGGCGCGCGCTTCTACGCGGTCCTCAACGCGGGCGCGAGCATCGCCGGCGGGCTCGGCGCCGCCTACTGCGGGATGGCACTCGCGCAGGCGTTCACGGGCTGACGGCCCGTCCCGCGCGCAAGCGCGCAGGGCGCGGCGGAAACTTGGCGCGGCCCAGGCTCGCTGACCAAGGGACCTGGCAGAACCCGGCCGGCGAGTGGGCCGCGACGGTACCGTTCCCGTCCGCCCAGTTCGGTAAACCGGCAGGTGTCCGAAGTGTCACGGAGCGGGGAGGCGGGCCACGCGGCGGCCCGCGCTCCGTCACGAGCCGCCCAAGCCGGGGCCGCCGCGGACATGGGCGCGCCGTCCCCGGGTAACTGCCACCCGCGCGTGAGCTACGGGGGGATCGACATGGCTCGTCCGAACGGTCTGCCGAGGGCGGCGTGCGGGCACTGGTGACCGGCTGGCCGAGCTTCCTGCACGGCGAGGCCACGGCGGGGGACGTCCTGGCGATGGAGGCCGTCCGCCGGGCGCTCGTCGGCGCCGGGATCGGGTGCGACGTCGCCTGGAGCCCCGTCTTCCGCCCGGGCGGCCTCGACCTCGGCCGGGCGGATCCCGCGCGCTACAGCCACCTGGTGTTCGCCTGCGGCCCGCTCCACGGCGCGCAGGTCGAGGAGCTGCACCGAAGGTACGCGCGCTGCCGGCGCGTCGCGGTCGGCGTCTCGGTCATCGATCCGGACGACCCCGCCGTCACCGGCTTCGACGCCGTCCTGCCGAGGGACGCGCCGGGGACGGCGGCGCGGCACGACCTCGCGGCGCTGCCGGAGGCGGAGCGGGTGCCCGTCGCGGGGGTCGTGCTCGCCCCGGGCCAGCGCGAGTACGGGGCGCGCCGCCGGCACGACCGGATCGAGGCCGAGCTCACGGACTGGCTCACCGGCCGCGCGTGCGCGCGGCTGCCCCTCGACACCCGGCTCGACCCGCGCGACTGGCGGCTGTTCTCGACGGCCGCCGAGCTGGAGTCCGCGCTGCGCCGCCTCGACGTGGTCGTCACGACACGCCTGCACGGGCTCGTCCTCGCGCTGAAGAACGGCGTCCCCGCCCTGGCCGTCGACCCGGTGGCCGGCGGCGCGAAGGTCGCCGCGCAGGCCCGCGCCTGGTCGTGGCCCGCGGTCGTCACCACGGGCGAACACGACGCGCCGCCGCTGCTGGACCCGGCGGAACTCGACCGGTGGTGGCGCTGGTGCCTGGCGCCCGGGGGCGCGGGCCGCACGCCCGCCCGGCCCCCGTCCGCCGGCCTCCTCACCGACCTCCTGGCCGCCCTCCGGGCCTAGCCCGTGGCGCCCGGCCGCGGCTAGGCGGGACGGGCGACGAGCAGCTCGCGGGAGAACCACTCGATGGTGGAGAGCAGCCCCTCCTCGATGCCGAACCGCGGGCGCCAGCCGAGCACCTTCTCGGCGAGCGAGGTGTCCGGCCGCCGCACCTTCGGGTCGTCCTGCGGCCGGTCGACGAACCGGATCCGCGACCGCGACCCCGTCAGCTCGACGACCAGCCCGGCGAGGTCGGCCATGGAGATCTCGTACGGGCTGCCGATGTTGACCGGCCCCGGATGGTCCGACATCGCGAGCGCGATGATGCCCCGTACGGTGTCGCAGACGTGGCAGATCGACCGGGTCTGCGAGCCGTCCCCGGTGACGGTGAGGTCCTCGCCGGTCAGCGCCTGCCGCAGGAACGTCGGGATCGCGCGGCCGTCGTCGGGGCGCATCCGCGGCCCGTAGCTGTTGAAGATCCGCACGATCCCGGCGTCCAGCCCCCGGGAGTGCCGGAACGCCGACGTCAGCGCCTCCCCGAACCGCTTGGCCTCGTCGTAGACGCTGCGCGGGCCGACCGGGTTGACGTTGCCCCAGTACGTCTCGGGCTGCGGGTGCACCAGCGGGTCCCCGTACACCTCGGACGTGGACGCCAGCACGAAGCGGGCGCCCTTGCTCTCCGCGAGCTCGAGCGCGTTCCGGGTGCCCTGGCTGCCGACCTCCAGCGTCTGGATCGGATACCGCATGTAGTCCGCCGGGGACGCCGACGACGCCAGATGGAACACGTAGCCGACGTCGCCGGGCACGTGCACCGGCTCGGTGAGGTCGCGCCTCAGGAACCGGAAGTCCCGCCGGTCGGCGAGGTGCGCGATGTTGCGGGACGTGCCGGTCAGCAGGTTGTCCAGGCAGACGACCGAGATGTCCTGGGCCAGCAGCGCCTCGCACAGGTGCGAGCCGAGAAAGCCGGACCCTCCGGTGACGACGGCGCGGGCATGCCTCATCGGTTTCCTCCTAAGCGTGTAGCGTGAGCGCCTTCCCGGCGGCCTCGACGGCCTCGTCCGCGGAGATCTCCAGCAGGCCGGGGTGGGGTTCGCCGCCGTGCGGGTCGCCGGACCGCCCCGCCCACAGCACCCGGTGCTCGGCCCGGTCGGGCGGCCCCCACCGGGCGGGCGGCGTCGGCCCGAACAGCAGCACCGACGGCGTGCGGAAGGCGGTCGCGAGGTGCGCGACGCCGGTGTCGCCGCACACCACCAGCCGGGCGCCCGCGACGAGCGCGGCCAGCTGCGGCAGACGGGTGCGGCCGGCGAGGTCGTCGCGGAGGTCGAGCCGCGCGAGCTCCATGACGCGGTGCGCGAGCGGCCCCTCGCCGGGGCCGCCGGTGACGACGACCCGCTCGCCGCCGGCGCGCAGCGCCGCCGCGACCGCGGCGAACCGCTCGGCCGGCCAGCGCCGCGCCGCGAACGCGGCCCCCGGATGGACGACGACGGCGCCGGGCGCGGGCGAGGGGATCGCCGGCGGCGCCAGGTCCAGGTCGTCGGGATCGGCGTCGAACCCGTAGGCGCGCACCAGCCGGCACCAGCGCGCCACCTCGTGCTCGCCCGGATCCCAGTCGGGCCCGTCGGTGTGCAGCGCGCCCGCGGACGCGAAAGCCAGCAGCCGGGCGGGCCCCAGCGCCGCCAGCCGCCGGTGGCTCTGCGGGCCCCGGCCGTGCAGGTTGACGGCCGTGCCCACCGGCTCGGCGGGCGGCAGCGGGCCGAGCCCGGAGTCCGCCGGCAGGACGTCGTCGACAGCGCCCGTGGCGAGCGCCAGCGGCGCCAGCGCGGGCGGCGCGGCGAGCGTGATCCGCGCGCCGGGCATGCCGCGCCGCAGCGCCCGCAGCGCGGGCACTGCGGTGAGCAGGTCGCCCAGCCCGAGCGCCCGCAGCACCAGCGCGCGGCGGGGGGCCGTCACGGCCACGAGGGCTCCTTCGACGGGCAGACCACCATCTCCCGCACCTCGCAGCCGGGCGGCTGCCGGAGCGCGAAGGCGATCGCCGCGGCGACGTCCTCCGGCCTGTTCAGGTGGGCGTCCGGCCCCGGCTTGTACTGCTCGGTGCGGTCGTCGAAGAACGCGGTGTCCATCCCGCCCGGCACGATCATCGTGACGGCGACCCGGCCGGCCATCTCCGCGGCCAGCGCGCGGGTGAAGCCGACGACGCCGAACTTGGACGCGCAGTACGCGGTGGCGTCGCTGAGCGCCCGCAGCCCGAGCGTCGAGGCGACCGTGACGATCCGCCCGCTCGGCTGGTTATCCAAGTAAGGGAGCGCGGCGCGGACGACGGCGGCGGTGCCGAGCAGGTTCACCTGCACGACCCGCTCCCAGTCCTCGGCGGGCACGTCGCCCAGGGTGCCGCACGCGTCGGTGCCTGCGGCGGTGACGACCGCGTTGAGCCCGCCCGCCGCGCGCGCCAGCCCGTGCACGGCGCGCTCGGCGCAGGGCCGGTCCGCCAGGTCCGCCTGCATGTGCTCGAAGTCGTCCTTCGGGGGGTGCCGGTCGAGGATGAGGGGCCGCCCCCCGTCCTCCGCGACCTTGCGCGCGACGGCCGCGCCGAGTCCGGAGGCCCCGCCGGTGATGAGGACGTTCATGACGCGTTTCCCTTCGTGGTGGACAGCAGGCGCGTGGTGGAGCGCCCTTCCAGCAGAGGCAGCAGGACCACCTCGCCGTTGTGCGCCCGGACCGTCTCGGCCTCGGGCAGGATCGTCCCGGCGTAGTCGGCGCCCTTGACCCAGACGTCGGGGCGCAGCCGCTCCAGGAGCGGGGCCGGGGTGTCGTCGTCGAACACGACCGCGGCGTCCACGTCGCTGAGCGCCTCCAGCACCCGGACGCGGTCCGCGGCCGGCGTCACCGGGCGGGTCGGGCCCTTGCGGCGGCGCACCGAGGCGTCGGAGTTGACGCAGACGATCAGGCAGTCGCCGAGCCGCCGGGCCTGCTGCAGCATGCTCACGTGCCCGGCGTGCAGCAGGTCGAAGCAGCCGCCGGTCGCCACGACCGTGCCGCCCGCCCGCCGCGTCCGCTCGACGACGTCCCAGGCGTCCTCCCCGCGCTCGGGGACGAGCCGGGCCGTGCCGGACTCGGCGAGCTGCGCCGCGACGGCCGCCGCGGCGCCCGCCCGGACGTAGTCCGACGCGCGCCGCACGCCCGCGGTGACGGCGCCGGCGAGCGACGCCCCGTCCGCGAGCGCCTCCACCGTCCCGGTGGCGAAGCTGTCGCCGGCGCCGCAGGCGTCGCCGCGGGCCGGCTCGGCGGGCGCGAGGAACGGCGCCTCCGACCCGTCGCACAGCAGCGCGCCCTCGGACCCGAGCGTGATCGCGACGCCCTCGATGCCCCACGACCGGCCGAGGTGCCGGCCCCGGCGGCCCGCCGCCGACAGCCCGAACCCGGTGATGTCGGCGCCGTCCGCGGCGGCCAGCCGGGCGGCCTCCTCCTCGTTCGGGGTGAGCAGCCGCGTCCCCGGCACCGGCCGCTCCCCGCGCGGATGCGGGTCCCACACGACCGGGACGCCGCGCGGCAGCGCGGCGAGCAGCGACCGGACGGCGCGGTGCCGGGTGACCCCGCGCCCGTAGTCGGAGACCAGCACCGCGCCGGCCCCCGCGATCGCGTCGGTGACGCGCGGGCCGACGGGCCCGTCGAGGGCCTGCCCTTCCCCGGCGTCCAGGCGCGCCACCGACTGGTCTCCCGAGCGGATGCGCAGCTTGCAGGGAGTGCCGCCGTGCAGGTGGAACGCGGCGACCTCCATGTGCCGCTCCAGCATGGCGCGCAGCCGCCGGCCCGGCTCGTCGTCGGCGAGCGCGGTGACCAGCACGACCTCCCGGCCGCCGGCCGCCGCCAGCAGCGCGGCCAGCCCGGCGCCGCCGGGCCGGGCGTGCTCCTCCGCCTGCTCGACGACCGGGACGGGCGCGTCCGGGCACAGCCGGCTGCTCGTGCCGACGATGTCGACGTCGAGCAGCACGTCGCCCACGACCACCAGCGGTGCGGTCATCTCGCCTCCTTCCGCGGGGACGGGCCCCCGTGCCTCCCGGCGGCGGCCGCGCCCGTGCGGCCGCGGCGCGAGCCCGGTTCAGGCACGAGGCGCCCCCAGGACGTCGTCGACCACCCCGCACAGCAGGTGCACCGCGGCGAGGTGGATCTCCTGGACGGTCGAGGTCGCCGCGGCCCGCACGGTGATCGCGTCGTGGCAGGCGTCGGCGAGCGGGTTCGGGCCGGGCCCGGTGACCGCCCAGGCGGTCATCCCGAGCTCGCGCGCCCGGTCCGCCGCGGCGATCACGTTGGGGCTGCGGCCGCTGGTCGACAGGCACACCAGCACGTCGCCCCGGCGGCCGTGCGCCTGCACCTGCCGGGCGAACACGTGCGCCGGGCCGTAGTCGTTGCCGATCGCGGTGACCGACGAGGTGTCGCCGTGCAGCGGGATCGCCGACAGCGGCCGCCGCTCGTCCTCGAACCGGCCGACGAGCTCGGCGGTCAGATGCTGGGCCTCGGCGGCGCTGCCGCCGTTCCCGCAGGCGAGCAGCCGCCCGCCGGCGCGCAGCACGCCGGCGAGCCGGCGGCCCCACGCCTCGATGGTCGGGACCTGCTCGCGGAACGCCAGCGCCGCCTCGGCCAGCGCCTCCAGGCGCCCGTCGCGCGCCGTGGCGGTGCGCGTCCGCGCGATCCGTTGCGTGGTGGTCGTCATGCGGCCACCCCGCTCGGCGCCGCCGCGCGCTCGTAGACGCCGGCGGTGTCGGCGGCGACGCGCGCCCAGGAGTAGCGGTCCCGGGCCCGGTCGCCCGCGGCGAAGCCCATCGCGGCGCGGCCCGCCGGGTCGTCCAGCAGCGCCCGGATCGCGGCGGCCGCCGCCTCCGGGTCGCGCGGCGGGACGAGCACGCCGGTGGCGCCGTCCACGACGGTGTCCAGGTGGCCGCCGACGGCGCTGGCCACGACCGGCACGCCGCACGCCATCGCCTCCAGCGGCACCATGCCGAACGGCTCGTACCAGGGCAGGGTCACCACGAGGCTGGCCGACCGCAGCAGCGGCGGGACCTCCTCGCGGCCGAGCCTGCCGAGGAACTCCACCCGCCCGGCGACGCCCGCGTCCCGCGCGACGCGCCGCAGCCGCCGCACCTCCGCGTCGCCGCCCAGGCCCCGCCGCGGCGGGCCGCCGGCGACGGCCAGCTCGGCGTCCGGCAGGTGCGCCAGCGCCCGGATCGCGGTGTCCACGCCCTTGCGCTCGACGAGCCGGGACAGCACGACGAGGCGGTGCCGCTCCCGGCCGTCCGCGCTGTGCCCGTCCGGGGTGAAGAGGCGGAGGTCGACGCCGCAGGGCACCACCGAGATCCGCTCGCGCGGAACGCCCATCGCGGCCAGCTCGGCGACCTCGTCGGCGCAGGTGGCGATGACCGCGTCGGCGGACAGGCCGATCGCGCGCTCCAGCTGGAGCCGCGACGCCGGGCTGGTGTCCCTGCCGCCCTGGTGGCGCCGCTTCACGGTGCCGAGCGCGTGGTAGGTCTGCACCACCGGCACGCGCCGCGCCAGGGTCGGCGCGGCCGCCTGGAGCGCGGCGAGGCCGCTCATCCAGAAGTGCGCGTGCGCGACGTCCGGCGGGTCCGCGGCCCAGCGCTGCTCCAGGTACAGCCCGAAGTCGCGCATCCACGGCAGCAGGTCGTCCTTGCCGACGCGCTCGGCGGGGCCCGCCGGGACGTGCTCGACCGTCACGCCGGGCGCGAGCCGCACCCGGCGCGGCAGGGCGGGCGCGTCCCGCCGCGTGTAGACGGTGACGTAGTGGCCCTGCCGGCCGAGCTCGGCCGCCAGTTCCGCGACGAAGACGTTCTGGCCGCCGCCGTCCGCCCCGCCCAGCCCGCCCTTGGCGGCCAGCGGGCTGGCGTGCTCGGAGATCATGGCTATTCTCATCGCGTTACCTCCGTGAGAGTTCGCTCCCAGTCGCGCAGGAACCGCGGCAGGCCGTAGCGTTCGACGGCGTGGGCGCGCGCCTCCTTGCCCATCTGGCGGGCGCGCGGCGGGTCGGCGGCCAGGGTCCGCGCGGCGTCGGCCAGTGCGGCGACCCGCGTGGACAGCACCCCGGCCTCCGGCGGCACCGCCTCGACCGCCTCGGTGGTGGCGAGCGCCACCACGGGCAGGCCGAGCATCATGGCCTCGATCAGGGCGAGGCCGAGCGAGGTCCACCGGTAGGGGTGGACATAGACGCGGCGGCGGGCGAGCTCTTCGTGCATCCGCGCCTGCGGGAGGTCCTCGAACGTCCACAGGGACTCGGGCGCGATGCCGAGCGCCTCCGGGACGCCCGCGACGTTCATGCCGAACAGGTCCAGTGGTACGGCGCGCGCCAGGCCGGCGAGCAGGTCGGTCCCGGCGACGCGCCCGCGCCGGAGCGGGTCGTTGATGACGACGCCCGCCCGGGGCATGTCGCCGGTGCAGCGGTAGCCGGGGTCGACGACGCCGTGCTCGATGACCGTGGTCGGCGCGCGGCCGCAGTTCCAGAACAGCCGGTTGAAGTGGGTGACGTGCACGACCGGGATGTCGTCGCGGTCGTGCAGGAAGTGGCGGCTGTCGGGGACGACCTCCTCGGGGAGGCTCGCGTCCGCGGGCGTGCGGCGGGGGGTGTCGTGCTCGACGTAGACGGCGGGGACGTCGCGTCCGGGGCGGCGGCCGAGCCATTCCTCGGCGAGCCTCAGCTCGTGGGGGCGCTGCAGGACGACGACGTCGACGTCCTCGTGCCGCAGCCGCTCGGGGGCCACCTCGACGGCGCGGTCCGGCCAGGTGAAGGTGTCGGGGCGTCCCCGGCCGTCGGGCCCCCGGTCCGGCGTGACGGGGACGAGCGTGGTCTGCGGCCCGTGCACGAACGACGTGGCCCACGAGCCGTGGACGTGCCAGAGCAGGACTCTCATCGGGCGGGGGCCTCCTCACGGGGGGTTCCGCGCGGGTCCGCGGCGACGACCTCGACGGCGGCGGCGACCTCGTCGGCGCCGACAGACGCCAGGCAGGGGTGGCCCTCCACCGGGCACTCGCGGGCGCGGCTGTCCTTGCAGGGGGCGCCCTGGTCGCCGAGCAGCGCCATCGGCACCCCGAACGGCGCCCACCGGGCGGCGGGCACGGTCGGCGCGAACAGCGACACGACGGGGGTGCCGACGGCGGCGGCGAGGTGCGCGGGGCCGGTGTTGCCGGCGACGACGGCGCGCGCGCCGCGCAGCACCGACGCCAGTTCCGGCAGGGCGGTGCGGCCGCCGAGGTCGAGGCCGTCCTCCCCGGCGACCAGCGCGGTCAGCTCCTTCTCCTCGCCGTGCCCGGTCACGACGACCCGGTGGCCGGCGGCGCGCAGCAGCCGGACGGCCTCGGCGCACCGCTCCGGCGGCCAGGCCCTCGCCGGGACGGACGTCCCCGGATGCACGACCACGTAGCCGGGGCCGCCGGTGAGGTGGTCGGTGTCGGGCAGCGGCTCGCGCACCCGCAGCCGGGTGTCGGCGGGCGCCGGGAACCCGGCGTCCTCGGCGAGGGCCAGCATCCGCAGCGGCTCGGGGACGTCGCCCTCCGGACGGTGCCGCAGGTCCAGCAGGGAGCCGGGGTAGTCCTCGCTGATGCCGCCGATCCACGGGGTCCCGGCCAGCCGCAGCAGCAGCGCGAGCGGCAGCGGCGACTGGTGGAACGAGGTGAGGACCAGCGCCCGGTCGAAGCCGGCCAGCCTCGCGACGGCCCGCTCGATGTCGGCCCGGTCGACCGGGTCGGGCTCCGGGTCGATCCAGGGCGCGCGCCACTCGATGACCGCGTCCACGCCGGGCAGCAGGTCGGCGGCGGCGCGGCCGCGCGGGCCGCACAGCAGCACGACCTCGTCCGCGCGCGCGGCGACCGCCCGTACCGCGGGCCCGGCGAGCAGCACGTCGCCGAGGTTGTCCTGGCGTACCAGCAGCACCCTCATCGCGACCGCCTTCCGCCGAGGACCAGATCGACGGCGGCGCCGAGGTTCGGCGCGGTCTCCAGCGCCCGCGCGATCTCGGCGGGCCGGGTGCGGACGGTCGGCACCAGGATGCCCCGCGCGCCGGCCGCCGCCGCGGCCTCGATGTCGCGGCCGATGTCGCCGATGACGGCGCAGTCGGCCGGCAGCGCGCCGAGCCGCCGCACGGCCCGCACGATCATCCCGGGCCGCGGCTTGCGGCACTCGCAGCCGTCGTCGCCGTCGTGCGGGCAGAACTCCCACACGTCGATGCGGCCGAGCAGCTCCTCGACCCGCGCGTTGACGCGCCGGACGTCGCGGACCGTGATCCGCCCCTTCGCCACGCCCGACTGGTTGGACACCACGCCGATCCGCACGCCGTGCCGGCGGAGCCGGTCCAGCGCCCGCCGCGCGCCCGGCATCGGCTCGACCAGCGCCGGGTCGCCGTTGTACGGCACGTCGCGGATGAGGGTGTCGTCGCGGTCGAACAGCACGACCCACGGCCCGGCCCACGGCCGGGCGTCGCGGTGCGCCAGCAGCCCCCTGATCCGGTGCGCGACGGCGGCGGGCGGGATGGCGGCGCTGGTCGCGGCCATCTTCAGCACCTCGCCGGGCGTCCGGGGCCCGGGACGGACCCGCTCGAACGCGAACCGGGCGGTCGAGACCGCCCACGCGCCGGCGGCCAGCGCCGCGGCGGCCGCGCCGGCCCGGCTCCCGCGCAGCGCCGCGGGTGCGGCGGCGAGCGCGGCGGTCCCGGCGGCGGCCGTGAGGACGTGCCGCCGCAGCAGGCCCCTGCCCTCGCCCGCGCGGTCCCGCCAGCCGGCGCCGTGGATCCGCCACATGAGGACGTCGTCGGCGTTGCCGGCCTGGGCGCGGACCGAGGCCCAGAACCCGGCCGCGCGGACCGGATGCGTGACGTGCCGCTCGCCCCGGACCAGGTCGTGCCCGGCGGCGAGGGCGCGCAGCGCGAGGTCGGCGTCCTCCCGGTAGGCGCGGCGGAACCGCTCGTCGAAGCCGCCGAGTTCGGCGAGGACGCCGCGCCGGTAGGCCATGTCGGCGGTGATCCACTCGGCGCCGGCGAGCCCGGCGGTGGTGCGCTCCCAGTCGGTGGGGCGGCGGCCGTCCGGCGGCGGGACGGTGACGCGGCCCTGCGAGCCGGCGACCTTCGGCGGCAGCCCGGCGAGGTCGGCGGCGAGCCGCCGCGTCCAGCCGGGGTCGGGGACGACGTCGTCGTCCAGGAAGGCGACCCATTCGGTGGCGGCGGCGCGCCAGCCCGCGTTGCGGGCGGCGGCCGGGCCGCGCCCGCCGGAGCGGATCACCCGGACGCGGCGCCCGCGGGAGTCCGGCAGCGGCAGCGGCGCGCCGTGCGCGGGCCGGTCGTCGACGACGATGATCTCGTGCGGGGCCGGCTCGGGACCGCCCGCGATCGAGTCCAGCAGGGCGTCCAGCACCGTGCGCAGGCTCGGCCTGCCGATCGTCGGGATGACGACGGTGCAGCTCATCGGGCGTGCACCTCCCGGCGGCGGACGACGAACGGGCCGATCGCGAGGAGGTCCACGGGCGCGGAGCCGAAGCACTCCAGCGCGTCCCGCGGGTCGTCCACCATGGGCCGGCCCGCGGTGTTGAGGCTGGTGTTGACGACGACCGGCAGGCCGGTGCGCAACCGGAACTCCTCCAGCAGCCGCGCGACGAGCGGTTCGTGGCCGCTCGCGACGGTCTGGATCCGGGCGGTTCCGTCCACGTGCACGACGGCGGGGATCCGCTCCCGCCACTCCGGCCGGACGCGGTGGACGAACAGCATGTACGGGCTCGGGATCGGGCCCTCGAAGATCTCGGCGGCGTGCTCCAGCGCGACCATCGGGGCGATGGGCCGGAACTGCTCGCGGCCCTTCACGTCGTTGAGCCGCTCGACGTTGGCGGCGTGGCCGGGATGGGCGAGCAGCGACCGGTGCCCCAGCGCGCGCGGGCCGAACTCCGAACGGCCCTGGAACCACGCGACGATCTCGTTGCGGGCCAGCGCCTCGGCGACGGCCGCCGCGACGTCGGGTGGACGCTCGTACGGCACCTTGGCGATGTCGAGGCGGCGCGCGATCGAGGCCTCGTCCCACTGGCGGCCGAGGTCGGCGCCCGGCATCGCGGTGACGGTGTCGCCGCCGTCGTGCGCCAGGTGCAGGGCGGCGCCGAGCGCGGTGCCGGAGTCGCCCGCGGCGGGCTGCACCCAGATGTCGTCGTAGGGTCCGTCCGCGGCGAGCCGCGAGTTCGCCACGCAGTTCAGTGCGACGCCGCCGGCGAGCATCAGCCGGCGCGAGCCGGTCCGCCCGTGCAGCCACGTCACCAGGTCGAGCAGCACCTCCTCCAGCCGCGCCTGGACGCTGGCGGCGAGGTCGGCGTGGTCGCGGGTCCACTCGCCGTCGGACGAGCGGGCCTTGGCGAGCGCGCCCCAGTCGATGGGGGCGACCGCGAACCCGCCGTCGCCGGTGGCCCGGACGTGCTCGCGCAGCTCGTCGAGGAAGCGCGGCTCGCCGTAGGAGGCCAAGGCCATCACCTTGTACTCGTCGCTGGAGCGCAGGAAACCGAGGTGCTCGGTGAGGTCCTCGTACATGAGGCCGAGCGAGTGCGGCAGGCGCTGCGCGTGCAGCGGGGTCAGCTCGCCGCCGCCGTAGGTCCCGGCGAGGTGCGAGTGCGACTCGCCCCGGCCGTCCAGCACGAGGACGTCGCCGTCGCAGGGCCGCGGCGCGGCCAGGGCGGCGGACGCGGCGTGCGCGACATGGTGCGGGACGTACCGGACGATCCCGGGGTCCAGGCCGGGCAGGGCGGCGGCGAGGAAGTTCGGGGCGCGGCGCGCGTACAGGGTCCGCAGCCGCTCCCACTGCTCGTCGTGGCCGTCCAGGCCGGGCTCGACCAGGTCGGGATCGTAGGAGTAGGCGACGGCGTCGAGGTCGCCGGGTTCGAGCCCGGCGCGCTCCAGGCACCAGCGGGCCGCCTGCTCGGGCGGTTCCCAGGCGGAGAAGGCGACCGGCCGTTTCCCGTGCTTGCGGCGGCTGAACCGTTCCTCCTCAGCCGCGGCCACGACCGTTCCGTCCACCACGAGGGCGGCGGCCGGGTCGTGGAAGATCGCGTTGATTCCGAGCACGCGCATGTGAGCCCCGTTTCGGCGCAGCGTTCGGTGGAGTGCCGATGCCGTCCGTCGTGGGCACCGGCCCGGGATCTCGATGGGAGCGAATCCCCTATAGGTGATTTCGTGCATTACCGGGAAGTCCGGCTCTAAACGCTGTGTCGGAAAAGCCGCTGATGAGTGAACTGACAGTTCAAGCGGGTTTTACGTGCATCACTATGATTGAGGGCTTTTGTTGGCTTTCAAGACGTAAGTCGGACATGGAGGCGGGTGCGGCGGGTACGGGGCGGGCCATGCGATGCACGCTCGTCGTCATCACCCGGGACCGCCGGCGCTCCCTGCTGGCGACGCTCGGGCGGCTGCGGGCGCTGCCCGGGCCGCCGCCCGTCATCGTGGTGGACAACGCCTCGCGGGACGGGTCGCCCGACGCCGTCGCCGAGGAGTTCCCCGGCTTCCGGCTGATCCGGTCGCAGCGCAACCTCGGCGCCGTCGCCCGCAACCTGGCCGTCGACCACGTCCGCACCCCGTACGTGGCGTTCTGCGACGACGACACCTGGTGGGAGCCGGGCGCGCTGCCGCGCGCCGCCGACCTGCTGGACGCGCACCCGCGGCTGGCCGTGGTGACCGGGCGGATCCTGGTCGAGCCCGGCGGGCGCGAGGACCCGATCGTCCCTGAACTGCGCGACTCGCCCGTCCCGGGGCCGTCCTGGATGCCCGGGCCCGCGCTCGGCTCGTTCCTGGCGGGGGCGTCCATGCTGCGGGCCGAGGCGTTCCGGGAGGCCGGCGGGTTCTCGGCCCGGCTGTGGCTGGGCGGCGAGGAGGAGCTGCTCAGCGCCGACCTGATGGCCCTCGGCTGGCACCTCTGCTACGCCGAGGACGTCGTCGTGCACCACGAGCCGTCCCCGCTGCGCGAGGCCCACCTGCGGCGCCGCCACGGCATCCGCAACACGCTGTGGTTCACCTGGCTGCGCCGCCCGCTGCCCGTCGCGCTCCGCCGCACCGCCGGGCTGCTGCGCACGCTGCCGCGCGACCGCGTCACCGCGGGCGCGCTCGCCGAGGCGGCGGCGGGACTGCGCTGGGTCGCCCGGGAGCGGCGCACGCTGCCGCGCGACGTCGAGGCCAGGCTGCGCAGCCTGGAGGAGGCGCAGCGGACCTCCAAGGCGCGCCGGTACGTCAGCTGATGGAAGCGGGGGAGAGCATGCCCGACGTCACGATCGTGGTCGCGACGCGCGACCGCGCCGCCGAACTGCGCCACAGCCTCACCCGGCACGCCGCGCCGGTCATCGTGGCCGACAACGCCTCCGCCGACGGCACCGCGGAGGTCGCGGAGGCCGCCGGCGCGCGGGTGCTGCGGCTGCCGGGCAACCTGGGCGCCGCCGCCCGCAACGCCGGCGTGCGGGAGGCCGCGACCCGCTACGTCGCCTTCGCCGACGACGACTCATGGTGGGCGCCCGGAGCGCTGGAGCGGGCCGTGGAGATCCTCGACGCCCATCCGAGGACGGCGCTGCTGGCCGCCCGCGTCCTGGTCGGCGACGACGAACGCCTGGAACCGGTGTCGGAGGCGATGGCGCGGGCACCGCTCGGGCGGCCGGACGGGCTGCCCGGACCCGCCGTCCTCGGCTTCCTCGCGTGCTCGGCGATCGTCCGCCGCGACGCCTACCTCGACGCCGGGGGCTTCTCCGGCGTCCTGCACTTCGCCGGCGAGGAGGAGCTCCTCGCGCTCGACCTGGCGTCCGCCGGCTGGGGGCTCGCCTACGTGCCGGAGCTCGTCGTGCACCACCACCCGTCGCGGAGCGGCCGCAACCCGGCGGCACGGCGCCGCCGGGAGATCCGCAACGCGCTGCTGACCGCCTGGCTGCGCCGCCCCCTCCCCGCGGTCGCGCGGATGGCCGGGACGGCGCTGGGCACCCGCGACGGCCGGGCGGGGCTCGCCGACGCGGCGCGCGCGCTGCCGCGGCTGGCCGGCGCCCGGCGGCCCCTTCCGCCCGCCGTGGAGGCCGCGCGCGCCCGCCTCGGCGCCTAGAGCCGCTCACCCGAGGCGGGAAGCGTCACGCGTCGCGCGCGCCCGCCCGGCCCCGGGCCAGCAGCACCGTGAACGCGGTCCCGACCAGCGCGACCGCCCCGAGCGCCCACCCGGTGCCGTACTCGGCGTGCCGGGTGGAGCCGCTCGACTCCGCCGCGGTCAGGAACAGCGTCCCGATCGTCGCGATGCCGATGACCTGGCTGATCTGCATGAGCGTCAGCAGCAGCCCGCTGGCGTCCGCCGCGTCCGCCGCCGGGACGTGCTCCAGCCCCACCGTCATGATGATCGACATGACCCCGAGGCCGAACCCGATCACCGCGGTGAGCAGCTCGTACGCGACGCCGCCGCCCGCCACCGGGCCGACGCACAGGTAGCCCGCGGCGGCGAGGGCGAAGCCGGCCGGGATCACCCGGCGGTGCCAGCGGGCCGGGAGCCGCTGCCAGTTCAGCCCCACCAGCGCGAACGCGGCGACGCACGGGACGAACGCCAGCCCCGACCGCAGCGGCGACATCCTCAGGTCGCCCTGCAGGTGCAGCGTCGTGGTGAACAGGAACGAGCCCCACGTCCCCGGCGCCAGCATGAGCGCCCCGCAGGCGGGCAGCAGCCGCGGCGCCCGCAGCACCCGCGGCGAGATCAGCGGCCGGCCGCCGCGCGCCGCCGCGCCCCGCTCCACCGCGACGAACGCGGCGAGGAACGCTGCGCTCGCCGCGAGCGAGAACCAGCCCCACAGCGGCCAGCCCAGCTCGTGCCCGAGGATCAGCGGGACGACGAACAGCAGCACGGCCGGCGACAGCGTGAGCAGCCCAGGGACGTCGACGCCCCCGCCCCGCGCGCCGCCGTCGCGCGGCAGCAGCCGCGGCCCGGCCGCCAGCAGCACCGCGCCGATCGGGACGTTGACGAGGAACACCGTCCGCCAGCCCGCGCCGAACAGGTCCGCGCTCACCAGCAGGCCCCCGGCCGCCTGGCCGACGACCACCCCGCCCGCGATCACCGCCGAGTAGAGGCCGAGCGCGCGCGCCCGTGCCGCGCCGGCGAAGTTCCGCTGGATCATCGACATCACCTGCGGCGTCATCAGCGCCGCCCCGGCGCCCTGCAGGAACCGGAACCCGACCAGCGGCCAGGTGGACGGCGCCAGGCCGCAGGCCAGCGACAGCACCGTGAACGCGGCCAGGCCGGCGTGGTACGCCCGGCGGTGCCCGGCGATGTCGCCGAGCCGCGCCCCGGTGATCAGCAGCACGGCGTAGGTGATGGTGTACCCGGCGACGATCAGCTGGAGCCCCGCGCCGGACGCGTGCAGGTCCGCCCGCATCGTCGGCAGCGCCACGTTGACGATGTTCACGTCGAGGATGGCCATGAACTGTCCCAGCAGCAGGAGGCCGAGCGTCAGGCCGCCGGGACCGCTCCGCGCGTCCCGCTCGGGAACGACCCCGCGCAGGTCGGTTGTCTGTGTCATAGGAACGACACTGGCGCCGATCCGGTACCGGTAACGAGAGCCCCTCGATACTGGTACTGACAGCACCTGGCAACGGACGCGCGCGGAGGGCAGGGTGGAACCGTGACGACCACCGGAACGGCGACCAGGCGCGGGACGTCCCGGCGCCGCACCGAACTGGCCGAGTTCCTGCGCAGCAGGCGCGAGCGGATCACCCCGCACGAGGTCGGGATGCCGCCGGGCCCGCGGCGCCGCACGCCCGGTCTGCGCCGCGAGGAGGTCGCGCAGCTCGCCGGGGTGGGCGTCACCTGGTACACCTGGCTGGAGCAGGGCCGCCCGATCAACGCCAGCACCCAGGTGCTGGACGCGGTGGCCCGCACGCTGCGCCTCGACGGCGCCGAGCGCGAGCACCTGTACCGGCTGGCCGAGGTGCCGGAGGCGGAGCCGCCCGACGAGGCCGAGCAGCTGCCCGAGGACATGCGGACCATCCTGGACGAGCTGCTGCCGCTGCCCGCGTCGGTGTGCAACGCCCGCTCCGACGTGCTCGCCTGGAACGCCGCCTTCTCGGCGATCTTCCCGAGCGTCGAGACGTTCCCGCCGTCCGAGCGCAACACGATGTGGATCACGTTCACGACGCCGCCGTGCTGCAACCCGATCGGGAACATGGCCGAGGAGATGCCGATGCACGTCGCGGTGTTCCGGTACCGCTACAGCCGGCACATGAACGAGCCGGGCTGGAAGGAGCTGGTCCAGCGGCTCCAGGCGGCCAATCCGGAGTTCGCGCGGCTGTGGGCCGAGCACGAGGTGGCCCTGCCGGGCCCGCGCGTGAAGGTCTTCCGGCACCCCGTGGTCGAGGAGATCCGCACCCGCACCACCAACCTGGACATCGCCGGGTCGGCGGGCGCCCGGCTGACCGTGTACACGCCCACCGACGACGAGAGCCGCGAGCGGATCTCCTGGCTGCTCGTCCACCCCGAGCTCGCCGCGCCGGCCCACCGCCACTGATCAGCGGCCGCGGGCGCGGCGGGCGATCACCGCGAGGTCCGTCGCCGCGATCGCCGCGACGATGACGCAGACCACCGCCGCGCCCCAGGCCGAGCCGCTCCCGTCATGGTTCGCGACGATGGCGAACACGATGGCGGCCGCGGCCGCCGCCACCAGCGCGATGCCGGACAGGACGGCGCGCAGGCCCAGCGCGCTCCGCGCGGTCAGCGGCTCGTTCCCCGGCGGCTCCTCGCGCCCGCCGTGCCCGCCGCCCTCGCGGTGCCCGCCGCCCTCGCGGTGCCCGCCGTCCTCACGGTGCTCGCCGCCCTCGTCGCCGTGGTGGTCGTGCTCGCGGCCGCGGTCGTCGTCGTCCGGGCCGGGGCTCGCGGCGGTCACCGCGCGAACGTGCCGACGAGCGTGCCCGACGCCACGACCTTGTCCTCGACGGCGTCCCTCAGCTCCTCCGCCGTGAAGCCGTCCCGCAGCCCGGACGGCTCCGACAGCCCGTACAGGCGGAAGAAGTAGCGGTGCGGGTCGTCGCCGGCCGGCGGCTTCGGCCCGCCGTACCCCTCGGTCCCGTAGTCGTTGCGGCCGAGGACCGCGCCCGTCGGCCGCTCGCCGGCGTCCAGGCCGGTGGTGACCGGGTCGATCCCGGCGACCAGCCAGTGCGCGAACGTCCCGACCGGGGCGTCCGGGTCCTCGCAGGCGAGCGCCAGCTCCACCACCTCCTCCGGGACCGGCGACCACTCCAGCGGCGGCGAGACGTCGCCCCTGTCGTGCGAGTACTCCGACGGCATGAGCGTGTGATCGTCGAATGCGGCACTGCGCAGCGTCATCTCTTCCATGCGGGCCTCGTGCCCGGTGCGGGCACGACGATGCACGCCGCGCCGCCGCCTTCGGTCAGTCGGCGCTGGACGCCGCCCAGATGTTGATCCCGGCCTCCACCGCGTCCCGGTCGATCGCCTCCAGCTCGTCCGGGGTGAAGTCGAGCCGGTCCAGCGCGGCGAGGTTCTCCTCCAGCTGCGCGACGCTGCTCGCGCCGATGAGCGCCGAGGTGACCCGCTCGTCCCGCAGCGACCAGGCGAGGGCCATCTGCGCGAGGGACTGGCCGCGGCCCCGGGCGATCTCGTCGAGCGTCCGGACGTGCCGGACGTTCTCCTCGGTGAGCAGGTCGCTGGAGAACGAGGTGTTCCGGCTGGCCCGCGACCCCTCCGGGATGCCGCCGAGGTACTTGCCGGTGAGCATGCCCTGCGCCAGCGGCGAGAACGCGATGCAGCCGACGCCCTCCTCCTCCAGGGTGGCGAGCAGGCCGCCCTCGATCCACCGGTTCAGCATCGAGTAGGACGGCTGGTGGATCAGCAGCGGCGTCCCCATCTCCCGCAGGATCCGCGCGGCCTCCGCGGTGCGCTTCGGCGAGTACGACGAGATCCCCGCGTACAGCGCCTTCCCGGACCGGACGGCGTGGTCCAGCGCGCCCATCGTCTCCTCCAGCGGCGTGTCCGGGTCGAACCGGTGGCTGTAGAAGATGTCGACGTAGTCCAGGCCCATCCGCTTCAGGGACTGGTCGAGGCTGGCGAGCAGGTACTTGCGCGACCCCCATTCGCCGTACGGGCCCGGCCACATGTCGTAGCCGGCCTTCGTGCTGATGACGAGCTCGTCCCGGTAGGGCGCGAGGTCCTCGCGCATGATGCGGCCGAAGTTGGTCTCCGCCGACCCGTAGGGCGGTCCGTAGTTGTTGGCGAGGTCGAAGTGGGTCACCCCGAGGTCGAACGCCCGCCGCAGGATCGCCCGCTGGACGTCGATCGGGCGGTCGTCGCCGAAATTGTGCCACAGCCCGAGCGAGATCGCGGGGAGCCGCAGCCCGCTGCGCCCGCACCGCCGGTAGGGAAGTCGTTCGTATCGGTCGCCGTCGGCCGTGTAAGTCATGGTCACGAGTATTTCAGGCGCGCCCCGCCCGCGCCCCGGCGGCGGCCTCGACGCAGGCGCGCACGAAGTCGCGCAGGACGGGATCGGTCGCGTCCCGCCGCCACACGACGGCGCGGACGGCCGGCGCGACGCCCTCCACCGGCCGGTAGACGATGCCCGGCCGCGCGTACACGCGGGCGCTCGACTCGCTGATCATCGCGACGCCGCGCCCGGACAGCACCGCCTGGAGCCAGTCCTCGGAGTTGTCGACCTCGGCACCGATCGCGGGGGTCCGGCCGAACTCGGCGGTCGCGAGCCAGAACTCGCGGAGCGGGCCGGACGAGGCCGGCAGCGCGACGAACCTCTCGCCGCGCAGGTCGTCCAGCCGGACCGTCGCCCGCGCGGCCAGCGGGTGCTCCGCGGGCAGCGCGACGCGGCGGGGCTCGCGGCGCAGGATCTCCGTGTCCAGGCTCTCCTGGCCGGGCACCGGCAGCGGGATGAACGCGGCGTGCGCCCGGCCGTCGAGGACGCCGCCGGCCGGGTCGTGCCAGTCGCCGAGCCGGAGGTCGGGCCGCCAGCCGGGACGGAGCCGAGCGAACCGGGCGATGACGGGCTCGATCGTCCCGGCGTCCATGCCGGAGTGGTACTCGACGCGGAGGACGCGGGACGCGGCGTCCCGGGCCCGGCGCACGCCCGCGAGCCAGGAGTCGAGGTCGCCGACCACGCCGCGCGCGACGGGCAGCAGCGAGCGGCCCGCGTCGGTCAGCGCCACGCCCTGGCGGCTGCGCTCGAAGAGCGTCACGCCCATCTCCAGCTCCATCCGCCGGATCGACTTGGAGAGCGCGGGCTGGGCGATGCGCAGCCGTTCCGCGGCGCGGGTGAAGTGCAGTTCCTCGGCGACCGCGACGAAGTACCGGAGCGACCGGATCGCTACGTCCATGCCCGAATGCTAATTCCATCCAGGCATAACGATGGATCTTCGACGCGGCGGCGCGGCGGGGCCAGCCTTGGGGACCGAGGAGGGGGACAGTGACGACCACTGAGATCGAGATCGGGACGGCCCGCCCGGCGGGGAGCACCGGCCGGCCCTGGGCGGGGATAGGCGCGATCGTGCTGACGTCCGTCGCGGCCATGACGCCGGCGTTCGGCGTCGCGGCGCTCGCCACGCCCGTCGAACGCGGGCTGGGCGTCTCCGCCACCGGGTTCGGGCTGGCGCTGAGCGGCTTCTTCGCGGCGAGCGCGCTGGGCTCGTTCGCCGCCAAGCGCGTCGCGGCGCGGCTGCACGTGCCGGTGGTGCTGGCGGCGGCCGGGGCGCTCGCGCTCGCCGCGCTGGCGCTGGC